>JAUNBO010000097.1 GCA_030527065.1 Bacillota bacterium
CCTTAAATTCTTAGCTGGTCCTGCGGAGGCCCGGCAAACCGCCCCCCTGGCTCCCTTGAGCGGCGGCGTTTTCCAACGCCGCCGCCGCTGATGTCATTTTATGCGATTTCCTGTCGTTTCAGATGAGAAAGCTAAACCTCTTCTTCCTCTCTGCGCCTGCGGCCGGTGAGGGCCAGCGCAGCCAGTCCGCCCATGGAGGCCAGTGCCGCCATCAGCCAGCCGATGGTCATATTCCGGTCCCCGGTCTGGGGCACGTTGCCCAGGGGAACTTCGGGCTCCGGAATCACCGCAACAGGTTCCTCTTCGATGGGGGCGTCGCCGGTGGGAGTTTCCTCATCGGGGATGATCTCCTCGTCATCGGCCACATACCAGACGTCGATGACCTTGTTGCCGTTGATGCGGTCCATCTGCAGGGGATCGCCGGTGGTCTCCACATAGGTGTAGCCTTCAATGGCGATGGCGTCATAGGCGCTCACATCGTAGCTGCTCCCTGCGCGGATCCTGCTCCTGGTATAGCTGTCGGCTATGGACTCGTTGGTGTCCTGATCGTAGTAGTTCACAGTAACATTATAGTAGGTGCCTCCGCCGGAGGAAGAGGCTGAGCGGCTGAGCTGCGGAGTCGCCACCCAATTAATCATTTCACCGTCTTCAGGGGGGAAGCAGACCACAGCGTCCCCTTCGTTGGTATCGAAGGTGCCGGTGGGATGGCTGCCGCTCACCTGATTCAAATCAGCCGTGTAGGTCAGGGTGTGGGTCACATAGGGTACGCCGTAGACCGTCCAGATGATAGTGGTGTTGTTATCGCTGTCGGTGGTCACCTCCGTCTTGCCGGCGGAGACCTGGATACTGCTCTCATTCAAGGTGAAAGCAGGGTCCACCGTGTCAATCACGGCATGGACGGTGTAGGCTGCGCCGATGGCGTTGTTGACGGCCTCACCGAACTCCTCTGTATCGGCCGCCAGGAAGAACAGCTCTTCCGTGCAGACGGCCTTCATAGCCTTTTCGCAGTCCGCCACCTGGGCTGCCGGCACCGACTGCATCACGCCGAAGATCTCGATGCCGGCGTTCTTGATCTCATCCGCCGCCGCCTTGATATCTGCGTGCATAGCGGTATCGCTGGTAGAAACCCTCGTGCCGCTTGCGTTAATGTTCGGCGCGCCGTCGGAGATGAAGATCACGGCAGGCTGACGGCTCGTGTCGGTGCGTCCTTCGATCAAGTCTTTGGTTTCTTTCAAGGCGGAAATATAGTCCGTATTCTCGTTATAGGGCTTCAGACCGTCGATATAGCTCACGACAGCAGCATCCTCCCCCCGATCGTAGAAATCAGAAGTTCCCACCGTCGTGGGAGTACTGCCATTCTTGCCGCCGAAGGAAACGAAGGCCACGCGGTTGTCGTACCCGGTGTTACCCAGCAGCTCGGCCACCACGTCGCGGAGCTTGGACTGCATGGCGGAGAAGCGGGAGTCGTCATCCGTCTCCGTATTGCCGATGCTGGTCATGGAATTGCTGAAGTCCACCAGGAAGATGAAGTCCATGCCCTGCTCGTCGTCGTAGTTGAACTGGAGCTGCACCTCCGCCACCGTGCTGTCGGCATCCGCCCAGCGGGCGGCCTTGGTAATCTGGGTTCCAGATTCCCCCGTGCTGTTTGCTTCGCCGAGCTGACTGCTGGTCCAGCCGGAGGGAACGGTAAGTTCAGACAGTGCGGGTGTCGAGGCGAGGGCAAACTCATCTGCAAGGAGGGCTGTCATGCGATCCTTGAGGTCGGCAAAGCCGGGCTTGGAATAGTCAAAGCAGTTGCTGTAGCCCAGCTTCGTGTCTGCCGGAACATCCAGCTCTGTCAAGCTGGAGCAGTAGGAGAAGGCGTGGGCGCCGATGCTCCCTACATTCTCTAGTGTCACGCTGGTCAAGGCGCTGCAGTTGTAGAAAGCACTTGATCCGATGCTCCCAATATCTTCCAGCGTCACGCTGGTCAGGCCGGTGCAGCCGGAGAAAGCGTATGTTCCGATGCTTCCGACATCTTCCAGCGCCACGCTGGTCAGGCCGGTGCAGCCGGAGAAGGCGTACGTTTCGATGCTCGTAACGCCCTTTACAGTCAGGGTGGTCAGACCGCTGCACTGCGCAAACGCATAGTTGCCAATGGTCTCACAATTTGTCAATGTGAGGGTTCTGAAGGGAGCATTGGAGTAAAGAAAGGCATATGCGCCGATTGTGCAGTCTGTCAAATTGACGTTTGTCAGCGCAGTACAACCTTGGAACAGACCCGAACCCGTTATGGTGCAATTTGTCAGAGATACTGTTTCCAACTTTGCGCAGAGTTGGATTGCCCACGGGACGATTTCACAGTTTGTCATAATGGCCTTTTCCATCGTACAGCCGCTAAAAGCCATTTGTCCAATCTTACAGCCCGTCAGGGTGAGGGTTTTCACTCCCGTGCAGGAATTGAAGGCATTCGCACCGATCGTGCAGTCCGTCAGCGTCAGCGTCTCCGGCCCCGCCCAACTCATGAAAGCTTCCGTTCCAATAATGACGCCGCGCATATCCAGAGTCTTCAGCGCAGTAAATTTCGCCATAGCTGCTTTGGTCATGCTCGTCAGCGTAATCACCTGCGTGGCTATAGCTTCGTAGTCACTATAACCCGTGGGCGTAGCATCCCCTGGGAACAGGAGCGTGGTGCTGTCCGCATACCAGAACCAGCCAGTCCCGTAAGCATCGGCCTCACCCAGATCCTCATATCCTAAGGATCCTCCGAGGGTTTGGGTGCAGTTGATGCACGTTCCGGTTATGCCCCAGATATGGACGCCGGTGGCGTCAATTTTGACTTCATTTGTTGCATCACAATTATCATTGGTGCAGCCGACAGTACCTGTGCCATCTGTAATGCAGGTGGGCGCTGTGACTTGGGTGACATCCGTCCCCCAGCTGTGGCCCAGCGCATCTTCGTGCTCCGAGTAGTTCGCGCCGCACGTCGCGCACACATAGGTGGCCTCGCCGGCCTGCGTGCAGGTGGCGGTGGTGCCGGTCTTTTCAAAATCGCCAGTGCATTCTAATTCGCCATCGCCGTCGCAGACTCCGCAATCTGTTACTGTGGTGATTTTCCCATCCTCACAGCCCGCCGCCGTGCAGGCAATATCTTCGCCCGTATACCCGTCGCCACCGCAGACTTCGCAGGGTGTTTCGGTGGTGATTTTCCCTTCAACACACCCCTCCGCCGTGCAAGGCAGGGTGTCCGTGTGCTCGCCCCCTGCGGCCAGTACCGTCAGATTGAACAGGCTCAGCACCATGCTCATTGCCAGCGTCAGCGCCAGCAGTTTTTTCCATTTCTTCCTTGCCATGTTTCCGTTCTCCTTTTTCTTTTATTGAGATGCGGAACGAATGGCGGCCGGGCAGGCGTGGCGTTGCCGCTTTAGCCCCCTTAGCTTTGCGTCCCGTCCTTTCGGACGGTTTGCCCCTGCATCGGTCCTTGTACTTGTGCGGCTTCCCGCACAGAGTTTTCCGGGGTTCTTTTGCCCCCCGGGGTTGGAATTTCGGGCTTCTCACTACATCTGAGCACGATTTCCCCGCCCCGGATATTTTATCCTGTACCCACTATATCACATCAGTGGTTACAAAACAGTTACAAATCTTAATAAAAAACAACTTTTTTCATTATGGTTGAAAAAACTTCCGCAGATAGATCTGAAAAAGCCGGAAGCAAAGCGAGGATGTGTCTTATGTAAAAAAATAAAAATTTTACATTATTTACAAAATTCTCTTGCGTTCATAATATCCATATGTTACCATTTAAGAAAATATCTTGTTTTGAGAAAACGCCGCTCTGTACGCCGTCACCCCGGGCCTGCGCCTGCGGCGCTGTGCATGAAATCACTGCATTAAGGAGAAAAAAGTATGGAAAAATTTTCTATCAGGGAAAAGAACTTCTGCCGCCCCGGCAGGACCTGGTCTTCAAGGCCATCTTCGGGACAGAGGATGGGAAGGGCCTCCTGGCCGCCTTCCTGCGGGATGTTCTCGGCGTGGATGTGGAAAAAGCAGAGGACATCACTCTCCTGAACAACGAAATCCCCGCAGGATATGAGCTGGACAAACAGGTCCGCCTGGACCTGCGGGTCCGGACCAGGAACAATGAACACATCAACATAGAAATTCAGGTCGCAGATGAAAGGAACACCATTCCCCGCAGCGTGTACTACAACGCAAAGCTCATGGCGTCTCAGGAGGCCCGGGGAGAGAATTACAAAAGCCTGGGCCGGGCCCTGTCCCTGTTTATTTTGGATTTTCGACTTCTCCCCGGGGAAGAAGCATGGTACAATTCTTAAGTGAAGTATCATATTTAGAGCAATAAAAAAGAGCGGCTGTATCAAGGGAACTACAGTTGCTCTAAATATGATTCTTCACGATTGTACCAAATCGCGGGACTTTTGCCAGTACGTATGGGGATTGTATCTTTCTTTTTCCCCGAAAATCCGGAGAATTCCTGCATTTGTCGGAGCAGAAGGCGACTTTTTTGGGTTGTCTGCTTGATTTTGGGCATGCCTCGCAGACCTTCCGATGGAAGGTCTGAAAAAAATCATATGAAAGAAATGTTTCTCTATCCAAAAGCAGCATGCATCCTTCCAAGCTGTTTCATGGAGGTACATCCACATTCGGGGCAGATACGAATATCATAGTCCCACACAGCTTTAAGCAGTTCCGCAATGGACAGTTTTGCATACCGGCGCTTGAATCTCTGGTGCCCCTGAAGACGAAAAATCACTTTCAGGTTTTTAGATTTCATCCGGTTGTTCAGGAATCCATAGTAGCGGATTTTCTGAAAGCCTGAAGGGAGCACATGCATCAGATACCTCCGGATGAATTCTATATGCGAAAGTGTTATGCTACGGCGGGGATCACCAGGTTTCTTCCCACGTGCAGAGAAAGTGACCTGGTCCTCCGAAACAGAAAGGATACGGCTGTTGGAAATGACGATCTTATGGGTGTATTTACCGAGATATTCAATGGCATTGCCAAATCCATTAAACGTCTCTTTAATATAAGGGCACCAGTCTTTTTCATAAAGAGAACTCTTCCATTCGTTCCATTCGTAAGAGTTCCGCAGCCGGCTGCAGGCGGAGGAAAATGTCAGAAGTCCTTTTTGATGACACAAGTTCAGACAGGAAAGAAATTTACCCTTGAATTTATCACGAAGGACTTTAACCGGGATAAAAAACCTGCCCTTGGATTTCCGGATTTTCCGGTCAGGAGTAAGGCCGCCGCCAGATATGATGCAGTGCATATGCACATGATAATCAAGCTCCTGATTCCATGTATGGAGAACCTGGATGATACCGGGTGTTGCCCCGAGATATTTCTGGTCCCTGGATAATTCCAGAAGTGTTTCGGCAGAGCATCTGTGCAGGAGACCATACAGAAGCTTCTGATTGCAGTAAATGAGAGGGTTCAGTTCATGGGGGAGGGTGAAAACCACATGAAAGTAGGGAGAGTCAATGACTTCTGCCCTGCGTTCGTCCACCCAGATTTCCTTAAGGACAGCCTGGCAGTTAGGGCAGTTCCGGTTACGGCATGAATTATTGTGGATTTCCATATGGCCGCATTCAGAACACCGGCTGATGTTACAGCCGAGTTTACCGGATTTGCAGTTTAAGATGGCATAGGAAGCTTTTTCCTGTATTTCGGACTGGTGATGAGTGGCAGAAAATGTTTCATAAGAATCCTGCCAGATTTGAGAAATCTTACTGTCAGCCAATCAGATCACCTCCAAACTGGTCGAAGGGACTAATGGCAGACTGTATCCCATTGTTTGCAAGATGGATATAAAGGGTGGAAGATAACAGGGATTTATGTCCAAGAAGCTCCTTTATTGTGAAAAGATCAGTCCCATTTTCGTAAAGATGAGTGCCAAAAGCATGGCGGAAAGAATGGCAGGTAAGCCGTTCATTCCAATGGAAACGCTTGCGGTAGAGAACAAACTTGTTGGAAAAGGAAGTGGGGCTGTAAGGGGCACCTGGTTTCCTATTCGCAGGAAAGAGCCAGCTTTTTGGCCTGCCGCATTCAAACCAGTAGGAAGTAAGCAAATCCAAGGTATACCTTGAGAGGATTGCATATCTGGAGGAGCGGCTCTTTGCATGGTGGATATAAATACGCATCTGACTGCGGTTAATATCTTCGTAGCGGAGGGAGCATACTTCACCAAGACGGAGACCGGAAGAATACATGAGGACAAGCATGGTTTTTTCCTTTAAATCAGGGATGGCGGAAAAACACGAAGCTATTTCCTCTCTGGTGGGGACGAATGGGATGTAGGTATCAAAACGGCGCAAAGGGATCTGGGTATCATCCCAGGGCTTGTGAAGGACATACATGGTAAAGAAACGGAGCTGGGAAATGGCAGTATTGACCGTCCTGTCGCTGAGAGACCGGGATCCCTGAAGCCATTTGATGTAATCACGCATTTCCTGCCAGGAAACATCCGCAGGATCTTTGTGGAGGATATCTGAGAGATAGGACAGATAAGCCCGAATGTAAGTGCAGTAAGATTTCATGGTATGCCTGGTAAAACCGCGGAGAGAGATCATCTCACGATAAGAGTTAAAATATTTGTCCATAAAGGAACCTCCTTAAAATGAATTGATGGTCGGATAGTAAGCTTCAATTCAAAAAAAGGCGGTGGACGAATAAAAAAGTAAGATATGTAGTTGTTGAATTCCTTAAAAAATGATAAATTAGGCATAGCGGTTTGTTTCTCCTGTCTGATTTGTTGTTTTGTGGTGATTCAACAATAAAACATATAGAGACAAACCGCTACTTTTATTTTGAAAAAAATGGAATTATTTCAAAGAAAGTGGTGGAGACATGTACTTACGCTAGCCATCGCGCCAGCGATTTGGTACAATGAATACATGTTCAGGAACCAACA
>JAUNBO010000098.1:0-1133 GCA_030527065.1 Bacillota bacterium
TTTACTCCCCCATCTTTGGTTATGGCAGAATGGTACCACCAAAAAAGAGCCCTGTCAATCCCTTTCCCCGCTTTTATTTTTGAAAAAACCGCCATGGTCAAAAAGAGCCGGATGTGGTAAAATGAAAAGGAAAGAAACGGGAACCGCCCGGAGGCCGGCCGCCGGAAGGCCTGCCGCAGGGCCCGGGACCCTTTCGAAAAGCCAGGCCGCCTCAGGGAGAAACGGCCTGTGAATTTTTAAGACGACGGGGATGAAAAGATGAAGACCTTATCCAGATTGGACTCGGTGTTTGCCAACGCCATGCCCGTATCCTTCGACGACGAGTCCAAATTTGTGTTCTTCGGGGACACTCACAGGGGAGACGACAGCCTGTCCGACGAGTTCGGCAGGAACAAGCACATCTTCTGTCACGCCCTGAACTACTATTATGAGAACGATTTCACCTATGTGGAGGTGGGAGACGGAGATGAATTGTGGGAGCAGCCCCGGTACGATTACATCCGGAACGCCCACTTCATCACCTTCAAGATACTGAAGCGCTTTTACGACGCCGGCCGCTTCTACATGCTCTTCGGCAATCACAACATGCAGCTGAAATCTCCCGATTATGTAAGAGAGAATCTCTACTATGTGTACGATGAATATCTGGGAACGGACACGGAGCTGTTTCCGGGGCTGGAGGTCCCGGAAGCCCTGCTTCTGACCCACCGGGAAACGGGCCAGGAGATCTTTGTGGTCCACGGCCACCAGGGGGACTTCCTGAACGACCAGCTTGCGGGTCTGGCCCGCCTGATGGTCCGCTTCCTGTGGCATTCCCTCCATATAGTAGGAGTGAGGTACGCCGCCAGCCCCACCAAAAGCCGCCGCCGCCGCCACAAGGTGGAGCGGAATTATACAAGGTGGAACCGGGCCCATAACAAGATCATCATCTGCGGCCACACCCACCGCCCCCGCTTCCCGGACCCGGGACAGGGCTCCTACTTCAACACCGGCTGCTGCATGCACCCCCGGGGCATCACCTGCATAGAGCTGTCCCAGGGCCAGCTTACCCTGGTGACCTGGCGGGTCTCCACCCGGCGGGACGGCGCCATGTACATCAAGCGCACGGCCCTGAAGGGGCCGGAGCCCATCCA
>JAUNBO010000098.1:1233-6886 GCA_030527065.1 Bacillota bacterium
CCGCCGGAAAAAACAGCGAGGTGCGTATGAATTGGTTTTTTCAGCTTGAGCCCCTTTCGCAGGGCTTTATTGCGACCCTGTTCACCTACATGGTGACCGCGGCGGGGGCTTCCCTGGTATTCTTTTTCAAGACCATGAACCGGAAGGTCCTGGATCTGATGATGGGTTTTGCGGGAGGCGTCATGATCGCCGCTTCCTTCTGGTCCCTGCTGGCTCCCGGCATAGAGCTGGCCGGAGAGCTGGGGCGGAACGCCTGGCTCACCGCCGCCCTGGGCTTTGCCGCAGGAGGCGGCTTCATCATCGGCTCCGACCTGCTTCTTTCCAAAAGCTCCTTCATCGAAAAGCGGGGGACCGCCGCCAAGCGGTCCATTCTTCTGGCCTTTGCCGTCACCGTCCACAACATCCCGGAGGGGCTGGCGGTGGGAGTGGCCTTCGGCTGCGCCGCCCTGGGCGTGGCGGACAGCACCGTTCTGGGGGCCATGCTCCTGGCCATGGGCATCGGCCTGCAGAACTTCCCGGAGGGGACCTGCGTCGCCATGCCTCTCCGCCGGGAAGGGCTCTCCCGGGGCAAAAGCTTCCTCATCGGCCAGGCCTCCGGCATGGTGGAGCCCGTTGCCGGCGTGCTGGGAGTGCTCTGCGCCCTGGCCGCCAGAGACGTGCTGCCTCTGGCCCTCACCTTCTCCGCCGGGGCCATGATCGCCGTGGTCTGCTCGGAGCTCATCCCCGAATCCTTCCGGGACAACAAGATACTGGCCGCCCTGGGAGTCCTGGCCGGCTTCATCGTCATGATGGTTCTGGATGTGGCGCTGGGATAAGGGCTTCTACCCGGTTTTTTCCCACTTGAAGGCCACCACGCCGGCAATCATCAGAGCCAGGCCAAGGTATTTGGTCCAGATGAAGGGGACCTTTTCGGAGCCCAGCAAGCCAAAGGCGTCTATGAGGGCGGCCACCAGGAGCTGGGAGATCAGGATGACGGAAATGGCATAGGTGGGAGAGAGATTCCCTATGGCCAGCATCACCGTAATGGTGATGATCAGGCCCAGGACGCCTCCCAGCCAGTAGACCTTGCTCACCTGCCCCATCTGGGAGAAATCCCCCTTGCCCAGGATCCACAGAGCCAGCAGTCCCAGGACAAAGGCCGTGCCCTGAACAAAGGCGTTGGATTCGTAAAGCCCGATCTTTTCACTGAGCCGGGTGTTTATGACGCCCTGAAAGCTCATGGCCGCGCCGGCTACGACGCTCATAAGGATACCTAACAAAAAAATCACCTCCGGGACAGTATGCCCCGGAGGCTGTTCTTTTTATACATCAGCCGCTGCCGCTGCGCCACAGGCATTGGCAGGAGCTACCTCTTTCTGAATGCTTCGTCCATCCGCCGGTACAGCTCCTCCATGTCCAGGGGTTTATTGATGTGCGCATTCATCCCGCACTTGCGGCTCTTTTCCACATCCTCGGAGAAGGCGTTGGCCGTCGTTGCGAAGATGGGCACGGTCTTTGCGTCCGGCCTTTCCATGGCGCGGATGGCGGCGGTGGCCTCGTAGCCGTCCATCACCGGCATCTGCACATCCATCAGGAGCAGGTCAAAGTAGCCGGGGGGAGAGGCGGAGAACATCTCCACCGCCTCCTTGCCGTTTACCGCCGTGCTGATGACGGCGCCGGACCTCCCGATCAGCTCCACTGCGATCTCCCTGTTGATGGTGTTATCCTCCACGATGAGGACCTGCTTATCTCTGAAATCGTATTCCGCCGCCCTCTCAGGCTTGATCACGGTGTCGTGGCTGATGATGTGGGCGGCTTCCGGGGCCTGGGACAAGACGCCGAAGGGGATGTCTGCGGTGAAGGTGCTCCCCTCTCCTTCCTCGCTCTCCACGCTCAGAGTGCCGCCCATCAGCTGAACCAACCTCTGAGAGATGGAGAGGCCCAGCCCGGTCCCTCCGTATTTTTCCGTGATGTGAGCGTTCTCCTGCTCAAAGGCGTGGAATATCTTCTCCTGATTCTCCTTTGCGATGCCGCAGCCCGTGTCTGTTACCTGGAAGCGGAGCCAGATGCGTTCCTCCTCCTGCTTCAGCTCCCGGACCTGCAGGGTCACCCTGCCCCCTTCGGGGGTGAATTTGATGGCGTTGGACAGAAGATTGGTAAGGATCTGATTGAGCCTCAGGGAATCCCCTTTCAGTTCTTCCCGGACGTCCCCGCACGCCATTGTGCTGAACTGGATCCCCCGGCCCCCGGCCTGGGTATCATACACCACTGCCAGAGATTCCATCAGGGCAAGCAGATCGAAGCTTTCGTTTCTGATCTCGATTTTCCCGCTCTCTATCTTTGACATGTCCAGCACATCGTTGATGAGCGCAAGCAGGTGTCTGGAGGAGATCGAAACCTTTTTCAGGCAGTCCCGGACCCTTGCCGGATCTTCCAGGTTCTGCATCGCAATGGCGGCCATGCCGATGATGCCGTTCATGGGCGTGCGGATCTCATGGGACATCCGGGAGAGGAATTCGCTCTTTGCAAGGCTGGCCCGCTCCGCATGGGCCAGAGCTTCCTCCGCCCGCTCCTTTTCCTTTTCCAGAAGCCTTGCGCTTCGGTTGGCGCCGCGGATGTAGATCATGAAAAAAGACAGGATGGCAATGGTGATAAGCGCCACCATAAGGACCGTGTTCCGTGACATGAAGCTGCTGAGCTCCGCTACGGATACGTCCATCCCGCCGGAGAGCATGGTCACGCAGATGGTCCACTGGGTGTTGGAAATGGGCGCATAATAGACGTATTCATGCCCGCCCGCCATGGTGAACCCTACCATCCCTTCCCGACGCTCCGCCACATCCCGGCGCATGGCCTCCAGGGAGTAACCCTCATCCAGCACGGCCCGGGCCTCCAGCACGCCGAAATAATTGACGCCGCCTCTCTCCTTCCCCATTGCGGAGCGCATGATAAAAGCGCCCTGCCCGGAAATCACGTCTGCATAAGCGTTGGAGCCCTCCTTGTGGAGCACCAGCCTCTGGCTCAGGGTGTTTGTATCCATCCCCACCAGCACCGCCGCAATGGGCGTGCCGTCAAAAACGATCCCGTCTATGGACGCTCCCAGCAGAATGGTGTTGTCGCCCAAAAGAGTCTCGTTGGCGGAGATCAGCACCCCCTGGCCGTCCAGAAGGGTCCCGAGAGAGTTGATCTTGGAAACGGCGGAATAATAATCGTCGCCGGTGTAGCATATGCCGTTGGCGTCCAGCAGCGCCACATAGGTGAAATCGTTGATTTCCTTCTGTCTCAGCAGAAAACTCTGCAGGGACTCCAGATCGGCCAGATCGTCGTCTCCGGCAGCCGAAGCCATCATTATGATCTGCGCAAACTGGCTTTGCAGGCTGGTTTCCAGGTGCGCCGCAGTCTGCTCCGCAAGCTCGCTCAGATATTCCTCGCTCAGCCGGGTGATGGTATCGTCTGTCTTCTGTTGATACTCCCGCAGCATAAACACCAAAGGGAGAGTGCAAAGCAACGCTGCCACGATTACGGCTGTACCGAGGCTCCCGTACCATAGCTTCCGCTTTGCTTTTCCTTCCTTCATTCTCCTTCCTCCCGGTCTTCCGCAAGGTTGGTGATGCGGCCCTCCGTTTCCGCGACGACAGGCTCCCCGTCATGCCGGGCAAAGTAGTATTCCAGAGCGTCCCGATAGGTCCCCAGATCTTCTTTCACCAGCTCCACGCCCTCCGCCGGAGGCGTGTCTTCACTGTAGAGATTGAGCATGGTGAAGCCGTCTCCGTTGCCGTCCAGATAGCCGTTTACCCCCGCCATATAGTTATTGACAGCCACCTCATACCATTCCGACGCCTCTATCGGCGTCCCGTCTTCCAGCTGGGCGCTGACCAGCCGCTCTCCCGCCGGCAGAGAAGCGTCAAAGGTGTACGTTATCCCGGACACCTGCAAAAACCGCCCTCCGGGGAATTCCTCCGCAGGCACCCAGGTCCCCAGGCCATTTTCCAGCATCTCCAGCAGAACGGCTCCCGTCATCCTCACCACGACGATCTGATTGTCGTAAGGACATACGGCAAGAAGGTCCTCTTTCAGCACCGCTCCCTGGTAGATGCTCGCCCGGACGCCGCCGCCGTTGGCCACTGCGATGGGCGCCCCGGAATAAGCCGCAATGCTGTCCGCCACCAGGTTTCCCAGAGCCGTTTCCCCGCGGCGGGTATTGTAGTTCTGATAGATCAGGTCCTGGGCCGAAGCGCCCACAGGCGAAAGATCCGCATCCACGGCCTCGGAGCCGTGCAGATGGTATTCGTCCACTGCGGCAAAGCATTCTTCAACGGTCTTGCCGCCCCCCAGGACCTGCCGGCTCTGCGCGCCGAGATATGTCAGGGATTTCCCGGGAAGCCTGACGTAATAAACGTTGCCGCTCTCCACCGTTTCCTCCAGCCCTTCCGGTACCACGTGGCTTTCTCTGTCGAACTCCTTCAGATAGGAATTGTCCAGCCTCATATCCGCCATCAGGGCCTCCTGTCCCTCCTGGGTGGAGATGAGATCCAGGATCTGCAGGCAGGCCTCCAGCTTTTCTTCTTTTCCTTCTTCCTGGAGCCCCGCATTGATCCCGATATACCCTGCGGGCAATACTACGGTCCAGTTTGCCGCGTCCTCTCCCCCTAAAAAGGGGAGCATCGCATATTCATACGCCGGGCTGGTCCCTGCCTCCGCCTCCCGGGCGTTCAATTGCCTGACCTCCTCCAGGAACGCAGAGTTGCCGTAGGCCGCCGCCAGCCTGCCCTGGCCCATGTAATTATCGTTATCCGGCGCGTTGCTCTGCCTGCTGAAAGGCATGGTGTTGATCAGCCCGTTCTCCACAAGCTGCTCATAAAAGGAGAAGGCGCCTTCCCAGGTGCCGGACATGACTGTCTCTCTGGCTATGTAGCCTTCCATCCAGCGCGCTCCGTCGGCGGTGCCCAGAAAATCCGGCACCATGCAGCCGGTGACCCATGTCCCGAGGGTGATGTTATCGAACTCATTAAATCCGAACACATGGCCGGTGTCCGTCAGTCCGCAGCCTGCATCCCGCAGGGCGGCCATGGCGGCGATCAGTTCTTCATTGGTGGCGGGCAGCGGGATCCCCTGCTGGTCGAAAAGCGTCTTGTTGATGACATAGCCGTTATATTGCCCGGGCAGCGGGAGATAATACAGCCGCTCTTCCAGCAGCAGACCGGAGAGCATGGTGCTTTCGTAGCGCCCGCTGAATTCATAGCCGTCCAGGGGAATGACGTTCATGGCGCTTTCCTCATTCTGGGGCTGTCTGCTGATGAGCAGGTCCGGCCCGTACCCGGCTTCTACCTGCCGTTGTATATCCGCATCCGGCGTGTAAGAGATCAGATATTCATATTGCAGCTCCACATCCGGCAGCCGGTCTTCCACAAGGGCTTTCAGATTGTCCAGGGGGTCTGTATATACTATGGTGATGACCGTTTTCCCGTCTTCCTGCTCCTCCTGCCCTGCGCTGCAGCCTGCGAAGAGCGCAAGGGAAAGTATCAAAAAAAGTACAAGGAACATTGTTTTGTTTTTTTTCATGGGACGCCTCCTGCTTTTGTTACAGATAATGTATCACAAGACGCAGGATAATGCAAGTTTGAGATATTGAATAAAACCGAAAAAACAGAAATGGGGGGCGCAGGACTTTTCC
>JAUNBO010000099.1:0-4339 GCA_030527065.1 Bacillota bacterium
TCCCCGCCGCCGGCCATCTGCACCAGGGCCAGCTCCAGCAGGACCCTGGGCTGGGTGGACCATCTGGCCTCTCCCAGGGCGGCGGACAGGGCCAGGATACACGCATTTATCCGGGGCAGCTCCAGCCAGTCCGCCTGGTCCCGCAGCCGCTCCACGTTCTCCCTGGACAGGTTCAGCACGTCCTCCGGGTCCTTTATGAATTTCACCATCAGCAGGCTGCGGTAATGGGCCACCCAATCCTTCATGAGCTGGCGGGGATCCTTGCCGTCCTGCAAGACCCGGTGCAGCAGAAGCAGGGCCTCCGATATGTGCCGCAGCTCCGTCTGCTCCGTCAGCTCCAGGAACACCTCTTCTCCCGCCGTTCCCAGCACATCCAGCACATCCTGGCGTCCGATGTCCCCGCCGCCGCCGGAAATGCACTGATCCAGCAGAGACAGGGCGTCCCGTACAGAGCCGTCGGCGTTGGCCGCCACCAGGCCCAGGGCGTCCTCGTCCACCTTCACGGAAAGCTGGCCGCAGATCTTTCTGAGGCCGTCTTTTATCCGGGCCTCCGGCACCCGGCGGAAATCCAGGCGCAGGCAGCGGGAAAGGATGGTGGCGGGCAGCTTCTGAGGCTCCGTGGTGGCCAGGATGAACATGACGCTTTCCGGAGGCTCTTCCAGGGTTTTCAGCAGAGCGTTGAAGGCGGGCCCCGAAAGCATGTGGACCTCGTCTATGATGTAGACCTTCCGCCGGCCGGCCACAGGAGGATACTTTACGCTCTCCCGCAGCTCCCGGACGTTCTCCACGCCGTTGTTGGAGGCGGCGTCTATCTCCATGACGTCCATAAACAGCCCGTCCCGGATGGCCTGGCAATGAGGGCAGACGCCGCAGGGCTTCTCCCTGGAATCCCCGATGCAGTTGACGCCCTTGGCCAGGATGCGGGCGGTGGTGGTCTTTCCGGTCCCCCGGGTGCCGCAGAACAGGTAGGCATGGCCCACGGCGCCGCTTTTCAGCTGGTTCCGAAGTATCTTTACAATATGCTCCTGTCCCCACAGGCCTTCAAAGGTGTCCGGGCGAAAAGCCCGGTACAGTGCCTGATGCATGGCGTCCTCCCAGCCGTCTTCGTGCTGCTCTTACAGAAAATTGCCCTTTGCCAGCCCCGCCGGCAGCGGCAAAGGCTGCTCTGCGGCACATAAGGGGCTCCGCTTATCGCTGCTTCCTTCCGGACCTGACGAGGTTCACAGATCCTCATTGCGCAGGACCCAAGACCAAACCAACGGAGCTGGCAAAGGGCAATTCGGTCGTTTCTGTCATTATAGTCCCCGGGCCGGGGATAAGTCAAGAAGGAAACAGCACTTTGTAGATTTCGTCGCTGCCCGGAGGCTCTATGGTCTCCCTGCCCCGGACGCTCTCCAGGGTCCGGCCCTCCGACAGAGGCAGGACCCTGCCGATGCAGGCGATCTCTATGCCTGCGGCGGCGATTTCCTCCATGATGGCGTCCTTCTTGTCCGGTTTTGCCATGATGAGCATGGAGCCGCTGGAAATGAGGCGCAGCCAGTTGACGCCGAAATGGCGGCAGATCTTTTCAGTGACGGGGGCCACGGGAATGCTGTCCTCCCAGACCAAAGCGCCCGTGCCGGCGATCTCGCACATCTCCCAGACCGCACCCAGGATGCCGCCCTCTGTGATATCGTGCATACCGGCGGTGCCGACGCCCCCGGCGATAACCCCTTCCCGCACCACGCTCACCTGCTCCAGCATGGCCTCCGCCTCCGCCAGCTCTTCCTCCGTCAGAAGGCCCCGGAGCTTCTCTTTGCAGTCGCAGGCGATGATGCCGGTGCCCTCTATCCCCGCTTTTTTCGTCATGAGTATGTAGTCTCCCGGCTCCATGTCCCGGGCCTGCTGGGAGGCTCCCTTGAGGGCCTTCCCCACCGCCGTGGAGACGATGACGGGCTTGTTCACCGCCGCCGTGATCTCCGTGTGGCCGCCTATGATCTCCACGCCCAAAGCCTCGGAAACCTCCCCGGCCTGACGCATGATCTCATCCACGTCCTCTATATCCGTGCCCTCCGGCAGCATCACCGCCAGCAGGATGCCCAGGGGCTCCACGCCGTTGGCCGCAATGTCGTTGCAGGAAATATGGACGGCCAGGCGGCCGATGTCCCTCGCCGCCCCGGTGATGGGGTCCGTGGACAGCACGCATTCATAAGCGCCGTAATCCACCACGGCACAGTCCTCACCCACTCCGGGCCGGGTAAGCACGTCCGGCCTCCGGTAGCGGATGTTTTTGAACACCATCTCCTCCAACAGCCTGCTGTCCAGTTTTCCAGACTTCATTTTACCATCTCCTCAAATTCTTCTTCTGAAATGACCCTTACGCCCAGGGCCCGGGCCTTTTCCAGCTTGGAGCCCGCCTCCCGGCCCGCCAGCACATAATCCGTCTTTTTGCTGACGCTGCCGCTGGTCTTGCCCCCGAAGCTCTCTATCACGGCGGAGGCTTCCTCTCTGGTGTACCTCTCCAGAGTCCCCGTCAGCACAAAGGTCTTCCCTGCAAAGGCCTCCCGGCTTTCCTCCGGCCCTTTTTCGGCGCTCTCCATGCTGACGCCGGCGGTTTTCAGGGCCTCCAGCAGCCTCAGGTGGCCCGGGTCCGCAAACCAGTCCGTCACGCTGGCCGCCATCTTTTCCCCCACCTCTTCCAAAGCCGTAAGGTCCTCCTGCCCGGCGGCCATCAGGGCCTCCATGGAGCCGAAATGCCGGCCCAGCTGCCGGGCGGCCTTGCTGCCGATATGGGGGATCCCCAGGCCGAACAGCAGCCGTTCCAGGCCCCTTTCCCGGGAATCCTCTATGGCCCGGATCAGATTGTCCGCCGATTTTTCCCCCAGGCCTTCCAGCACCGCCAGCTCTTCCCGGGTGAGGCTGTAGAGGTCCGCGGGAGTGGACAAAAGCCCTTCTCCCGCCAGCTTTTCTATGAGGGCTTCCCCCAATCCGTCTATGTCCATGGCCTCCCGGGAAACGTAATGGGTGAGAGCCCGGTTGTTCTGGGCCGGGCAGCCCTTGTGGTTGGGACAGCGCAGCACCGCTTCCCCTTCCGCCCGCACCAGGCCGGCGCCGCAGGAAGGACAGCAGGCGGGCATGGCAAAGGGCCTTTCCGCTCCCGTCCGGGCCTCCTTCAGCACCCTCACCACCTCCGGGATCACGTCTCCAGCCTTGTGGATCAGCACCCGGTCTCCTATCATCAAGTCCTTTTCTTTGATGAAATCCTCGTTGTGGAGGGTGGCGTAGGTGACCACGGAGCCCGCCACCCGGACAGGCTCAAACACAGCCTTGGGAGTGACGGCCCCGGTGCGCCCCACCTGGCATACGACGTCCTTCACCACGGTCTCTTCCTCTTCCGCCTTGAATTTATAGGCGATGGCCCAGCGGGGGCTTTTCGCCTTCATCCCCAGGAGCTCTCTCTGGGCCAGGCTGTTCACCTTCACCACCAGGCCGTCGATGTCATAATCCAGAAGCTTCCGCCGCTCCTCCCACAGGCCGCATTGGTCCAGCACCTCTTCTATAGTAGAGCAGAAAACGTGCTCCGCCACAGCGAAGCCCTGCTCCTTCAGAAAATCCAGGGTTTCCAGGTGGGTCCCGAAAGCTGCACCAGGGGCGTACTGGATGTTGAATACAAAGATATCCAGAGGCCGGGACGCCGTGACCCTGGGGTCCAGCTGCCGCAGGGAGCCTGCCGCCCCGTTCCGGGGATTGGCAAAGATCTGGCCTCCTGTGATTTCCTGCTTCCGGTTCAGCTCCACAAAGGCTTTCTTGGAAATGTACACTTCCCCCCGGACGTCCAGCTCTTCCTGATACGGGATGGACAGGGGCACGGTGCGGACGGTGCGCAGATTGGCGGTGACGTCCTCGCCCACGGAGCCGTCCCCTCTGGTGACGCCCCGGACCAGCTTTCCCCCTGCGTATTGCAGCACCACGGAGAGCCCGTCTATCTTCGGCTCCACCACATACTCCGCCCGGGGAGTTCCGGCGGGAGTCTCGCCGGTTTCCTGTTCCCCGCTTCCCGCAGAAACGGCACCTTCCGGAGCTTCCGGGACTGCGCCGGCCTCCCCGGCTCCGGCGGCCGCCATAAGGCTCCGCAGGGTCCGCTGGTGGAACGCCTTCAATTCTTCCTTATCATAAGAGTTGTCCAGACTGATCACCGGCGCACGGTGGGCGGCTTGGGCAAACTGCCGTACGGCCTCTCCCCCCACCCGGCCCGTGGGGGAATCCTCCCGCTTCAGCAGCGGGTACTCCTCCTCCAGCGCCTTTAACTCCGCCATCATGGCGTCGTATTCCCGGTCGGAGATCTCCGGAGCGTCTTCCA
>JAUNBO010000099.1:4439-6872 GCA_030527065.1 Bacillota bacterium
CTTTTTGATTCCCTGGGTATCGAAGGCCACGGTGACGATGTCCCCCTGCACTTCTATCACTGTCCCTGCTCCGAATTTGGCATGGCTCACCTTTTCTCCGGCGGCCAGGCCGGTCCCCGCCAGGGTCTTCTTCTGCTTTTGCGCCGCCGTCAGCCTATCGAAGGGACCGGCGGAGGATCTCCGCCTTCTGCCCGGACCTACGTCGTCCTCCCAGTTGTAGCGGTCCTGGCCAAAGCCCTGCTCCGTCTTTTTGGGCATGTAAACGGCGTCTCCGTCCACCAGGCTCTTGTCCAGCTCCCGCAGGAACACCGATTCTTTTGTGTAATCCGTGCGGCCGTAGAGGGTCCTGACATAGGCGCTGGTGAGATACAGGCGCTCCTTTGCCCTGGTCATCCCCACATAGCACAGCCTTCTCTCCTCCTCCAGCCCGTCGGCTTTTTCATAGGCCCGCCAGCCGGGAAAGAGGCCCTCCTCCAGCCCCGGCATGAAGACCACGGGAAATTCCAGGCCCTTGGCGCTGTGGAGGGTCATCAGGGTGACGGCGTCCTCCCGGGGGTCGTGGTTGTCTATGTCCGACATCAGGGCCACCCGCTCCATGAATTCCGTCAGGCCGCTCTGGGGATAGTCCTCTTCAAAATCCAGGATCAGGGACTTGAACTCCAGCAGATTTTCCATGCGGCCCTCGGCCTCCGGCGTCCCCTGGTCCTGCAGGGCCTTCGCATATCCGGTCTGCGTCAGCAGGGCGTCGTAAATATCGGAAATCTTCATCTGATCTTTCTGCTCCGCCAAAGACCGCAGGAGCCCCACCATCTGCCCTACCAGAGCGCCGGTCTTTTCCGGCAGCGAAGCCCGGACCTCCGGCTCCCCGAAGGCGTCGAAGAGGCTTTGTCCCTGCACCTGGGCCATGGCCCGGAATTTTTCCAGGGTCTTTTCGCCTACGCCTCTCCGGGGCTCGTTGATGATGCGGGTCAGGCTCAGATCGTCGGCGGGATTCTGCACCAGCCGCATGTAGGCCATCAGATCCTTCACTTCCTTGCGGTCGTAATAGCGCCAGCCCCCCAGGACCCGGTAGGGGATCTCCAGGGCCGTCAGGGCCTCTTCAAAGCGGCGGGACTGGGCGTTGGTCCGGTAGAGGACGGCAAACTCCGACCACTTCCGGGCCTTGGCGTTGGCCCCGGTGGGATTGGTGAAATCCTCCCAGCGCCGGCCCCCCGCCTGAAGCCGGTCTATCTCCGCCGCCACATACCGGGCTTCCTCCCTGTCGTCGTCGGCCCGGTAGTACCGCAGCTTGTCCCCCGGCTCCCGGTCCGTCCAGAGGGTCTTTTCCTTCCTCCCCGCATTGTGCCGGATCACCGAATTGGCCGCATCCAGTATGTTGGAGCAGGAGCGGTAGTTCTGCTCCAGCTTCACCACCTTTGTCCCGGGAAAATCCCGCTCGAAGTTCAGGATGTTGCGGATGTCTGCGCCCCGCCACTGGTAGATGCACTGGTCGTCGTCCCCCACGATGCACAGATTATGATGCCCCGCCGCCAGGAGTTTTATGAAGCGGTACTGCATCTGATTGGTGTCCTGGTATTCGTCCACCATTATGTAATGGAAGCGTTCCTGATACTGGCGCAGCACCTCCGGGCAGGTTTCCAGAAGCCTGACGGTCTTCAGCAGAAGGTCGTCAAAGTCCATGGCGTTGTTTTCCGCCAGCACCTTTTCATAGGCCCGGTAAAGGCCCGCCAGCACCTTGCCCTTGGGACTGTCCCCGTTTTGCTCTTCGTATTGTTCGGGAGTGAGGCCCTTCTCCTTGCAGTCGCTGATGACGGAAAGCACATAGGCCTCCGGATACATCTTGCTGTCTACGTTCCGGGCTTTGGCGCAGCTCTTCACCACCGCCTTCTGGTCCGCCGGGTCGTAGACCACAAAATCCGGACGCAGGCCGCCCTGGCTGCCGCTGATGCGGAGGATGCGCAGGCAGGCGGCGTGGAAGGTCATGATCCATATGTTCACGCCTCCCCCCAGAATGGCTTCCACCCTTTCCTTCATCTCCCCCGCCGCCTTGTTGGTGAAGGTCACCGCCAGGATGTTGTAGGGGGATACGCCCTTCTCCCGGATCAGGTAAGCGATCCGGCAGGTCATGGTGCTGGTCTTTCCGCTGCCCGCCCCGGCAAGGATCATAAGGGGGCCCTCCGTATGGGTGGCGGCTTCCCTCTGGCGGGGATTCAATTTGTCCAGATAATCGTCCATCGTCTCTCTTTCCTGCTGCGGTCCCGGGGACCGGCTCCTCTCTTTCTGCCTTTCGGGCGTGCAAATCTGAAAATATTGTACCACGATGCGGAAAAGAAGAACAGTCCTTTTCTTCCTGTATCCGTTACTATTCGAGGGGGCCAGGGGGGGCGGTTTGCCGGACTGTCCTCGTCCCAGAGAATTTTACGGCTCAACTCA
>JAUNBO010000100.1 GCA_030527065.1 Bacillota bacterium
ATCCCTCTGTGGAGATCATCATAGACCTTCACAGAGATGCGGCGGCTTACAGCGGTGGCACGGGCAAGACTTTTTCGACGGAGGGGAAAACGGGAGCGCAGTTCAGCCTGGTGGTGGGCATAGGGAACGGCAACGCTTCGCAGCTCATGTCCTTCGCACAGGAGGTAATGGACACGGCGGAAGCCCTGTATCCGGGCTTCCCGGACCGTATCATAGAGAAAGATTACAAATACAATCAATATGTGGGGGACCGCTGCCTGCTGCTGGAAATGGGCAACAATGAAAACGATATTGAGGAAGTGAAGGTTTCCGCACGCTGCTTTGCCCGGGTGCTGGAGGAGCTGCTGGAATAGTCCCGCCGGGCAGGGAGAAAAAAGAGAGGAGAAGCACATGAGCAGAAAAGAGAGAAGTCCGGAGGAAAAAGCCCTGAGGAAAAGCCGCCGTCTGCGGCGGCTGGCGGTATGCTCCCT
Organism: Bacillota bacterium; assembly: GCA_030527065.1. Taxonomy (GTDB): domain Bacteria; phylum Bacillota; class Clostridia; order Peptostreptococcales; family Anaerovoracaceae; genus JAEELK01. The sequence goes on from JAUNBO010000100.1 coordinate 471, forward strand.
GCTGGTCTTTTTCGCAGGGGGGCTGCTGATGGTGGACCTGGCCTACAGCCGCATGACGGAGGAGGAGGGGAAAATCGTCGGCGCCTTTTCCCAATCTTTGGACAAGCTGTCCGATTCCGCCGCCGATGTGGCGGAGACCGTCTCGGTCATGGCCCGGATCATCCGGGAAGAGCAGTAGCGGCCCCGGCCCGGAGGCATGGGAGAAGAGAATTCTGAATGATGAGAGAGATGTAGCGGACGGTCTTTTCCCGGTCAAGGGGCGATTTGCGCTGGAGCCAGTCCACCAGGTTCCCCGCCAGAGCTTCCGTATAGAAGCGGCAGAGAAACAGCTTGAAATCCTCCGGAGCGCAGAGCCCGGCCTCCCGCTCCGCAGCATCCGCCAGGCTGCGGAACATGCTGATGAAATCGGAGAAAAGGAAAGCCTTCAGGCCGTCCCGCCCCATGGAGTCGTAGGCGCAGTTCAGGATGTGCTGGTTGGCCTCCACATAGTCCATGACAAAATGAATGGCCTCCTCATAATGCGCTATCAAGTCGAACTGCTCCAGCACCGTTACGGCCTCCTGCCGCAGCGTCCATTCCAGCAAATCGTAGACGTCCCGGAAATGATAGTAAAAGGTCTTGCGGTTCACGCCGCAGTCGGCTGTGATCTCGCTGACAGTGACTCTGGAAAGGGCTTTTTTGCCCATGGCCTTTTTCAGAGAAGCCGCCAGGGCCTTCTTTGTATTCAGCGTGCTTGCTTCGTATTTCATGGTTTTCCCACCTGTTTGAAAGATATCGCTTTCAGCCGGCAAAGGCGCATATCCCCGGACGGGGGCGTTTCCCTACAGCCCCTGCGCTTGCCTTTGCCCTGTAAAGCACATCATAACTATATACTGGTATGAAAACGGGTGCAACGGGGAAAATGGGACATTTGACCATCAAATTTGCCTTTTTGTCCGGTTTTTAGCTAAATCCAGGAATTTGTCCGTTTTCAAAGCCCGGCACATCTTCTAAAATACAAAGCAGCATGAAGAAAGGGCGTACGGAAAAGGCCGGTGCGCATAAAAAAGTGAGTACAGAGAGATTTTTTGAAGCTGTTGTGAAATACCGGAAGACCATCATTTTTGCCTTTGTGGCCTGCGCGGTGTTCGGGGCCCTCTGCCGGCAGCTGGTGGCCATCAACTACGATATGAATGATTATCTGCCTGCGGAAAGCCCTTCCACCATCTCTTTGGAGGTGATGAAGGAGGAGTTTGAAGGGGGCATTCCCAATGCGCGGGTGATGGTGGAGGATGTATCCATCCCCCAGGCTCTGGAATATAAAGCGGCGCTGGAAGAGATCCCGGCGGTGACGGAGGTGACATGGCTGGACGACGCCGCAGACCTGGCCGTGCCCTTGGAAACCATGGACCCGGACGTGACGGAAACCTATTACAAAGACGGTATGGCCCTGTTTTCCGTAGTGATAGACGAGGAGCGGGGCCTTCCGGCAGTGGCCGCCATCAGAGAACTCATCGGAGAAGAAAATTCCATGACGGGCTCCTATGTCGCCACCGCCGCAGCAACGGAGAGCACCGTCACAGAGATCAGGAAGATTACGGTCATCGCCGTGCTGTTCGTGATCCTGGTGCTGACGCTGACCACCGATTCCTGGGCGGAGCCCCTGCTGCTGCTGGCGGGCCTGGGCATATCCATTCTCATCAATGCCGGCAGCAACCTGATTTTCGGAGAGATCTCCTTTGTCACCAACGCCGCCGGCACCATATTGCAGCTGGCCATCTCCCTGGATTTCTTCGTGTTCCTGATCCATCGTTTCAAGGAATGCCGGGGGCAGTACGGCAGCGCGGAGCGGGATATGGTCCAGGCTCTGCAAAAAGCAGGGGTGGCCATTCTGTCCAGCGGGCTCACGGTGATGATCGGGTTTATGGCCCTGGCGGTGATGCGGTTTCGCATCGGGCCGGACCTGGGACTGGCTCTGGCCAAAGGAATCTGCATCAGCCTGATAGCGGTGTTCACCTTTATGCCGGCCCTGCTGGTGGAGGCAAGAGGCCTGATAGAGCGCACCCGCCACCGGCCCTTCCTGCCGGATCTGACAGGCTTTGGCAGGCTGGTCCGTCGGATGATGATACTGCTGGTATGCGTTTTTATCATCCTTCCGGTCCCTGCTTACATGGCGGCCCGGGCCAACGATTTCTACTACGGCTCGTCCCATATTTTCGAAGAAGGGACCCAGTTCGGGGACGATACGGCCCGCATAGAGGAAACCTTCGGCAAGGGCGATACCTATGTGCTGCTGGTGCCGAAAGGGGATTTTGCGGAGGAGACGGCTCTTTCGGCAGAGCTTCAGGCCCTGCCCCAGGTGAAGAGCATTCTTTCCTATGTGGACGTGGCGGGGGCGGAGGTGCCTGTGGACTATCTGGAGGAGGGGGACCTGGCCCTGTTGCTCTCCTCCGGCTACAGCCGCATGGTCCTTTCCGTGGAGGCGGAGTATGAGGGCGAAGAGACCTTCGACTTGGTGCAGACTATCCGAAGCATTGCTGCCGCCCACTACCCGGAGGGCCATTATCTGGCGGGAGAGGGAGTCAGCACCCGGGACCTGATGGAGACCGTCACCGACGACGGGGAGCGGGTGGATCTTATCGCCATCGGAGCGGTGTTGGCAGTGCTTCTGCTGGCCACAGGCTCCGTTTCCCTGCCGGTGCTGCTGGTGCTGGTCATAGAGACTGCCATCTGGCTCAACTATACCATTTCCTATTTCAATGGCCAGCCCGTGTTCTACATCGCATATCTCATTATAGGGGCTGTGCAGCTGGGAGCTACGGTGGACTATGCCATTCTGCTGGCGGACCGCTACAAGGAATGCCGCCTGAGTTACGGAAAGGGGGAGGCGGTGGAACGGACCGTGACTACGGTGACGGTGCCCATCCTCACCTCCGGCAGCGCCCTGGTGGTGTGCGGCTTTCTGCTGGGGGCCATCTCCACCCATGGGGTTTTGGCGCAGCTGGGTATGTTTCTGGGAAAAGGGACGCTGTTTTCCCTGTTGATGGTGCTGTTCGTCCTGCCGGGGCTCCTGTACCTGTGCGACGGTCTTATCCGCCGCAGCACCCGGGGCGGGAAATCATTTAAAAAGGAAAAGGAAGAAGCGTGATGATGCTGATGAAGAGGAAGGGATCGAAGAAAGAGAGGGAAGGATACGGAGCGGGGGAAAGGCTGCCGGCTCCAAAGGGCTCCGGGCCGGCTTGGGGCAGTCCGGCCAAAAACCGGGGCCTGACCCCAAAGGCGGAGAGAGTCGTTTCCGGTCAGCGAGGCCGGCGGGCCCTGGCCCTGGCTCTGGCGGCGCTGCTGCTGCTGTCCCCTGTCCTGGCCGGGGCGGTCCTGGCTGCGGAGGGGAACACGCCCAAGGAGGAAGTGGTCTATATCAACCTCAACGGAGACGGCTCCGTGGACAAGGTCTATGTGGTGAACATCTTTGATCTGGACGAGGACGGGCGCATCATAGATTACGGAGATTATACGGCCCTGAGAAACATGACCACCAGCGACGAGCTGATTTTTGAGAACCAGACGGTGCTGGTGGACGCCGGCGCAGGGCGGCTCTATTATGAAGGAGTCCTGAACAGCAGCGTCATTCCCTGGGTCTTCGATATCCGGTATTATCTCGACGGCGCAGAGTATGAGGCCGAAGAGCTGGCGGGGCGCAGCGGGGCTTTTCGCCTGGCTATGGCCGTAAAGCAGAACCCGGACTGCGACAGCGTCTTTTTCGACAAGTATGCCCTGCAGGCCACCTTTACCCTGGATACGGCTCTCTGCTCCGACATTGGGGCGGAGGGGGCCACGGCGGCCAACGTGGGCGGCGACAGGCAGCTGACGTACATCATCGTTCCCGGCAGCGAAAAGGAGATAGAGATCACTGCGGACGTGAAGGATTTTGAAATGGCCGGCATTGCCATAAACGGCGTTTCCATGGAGATGGACATGGATCTGGAACTGGACGGCAACGAGGATCTGCAGGCGCTTCAGGACGGAGCAGAAGAGCTGGACGATGGCGCAAGGGAACTGGACGAAGGGGCCGGCACGCTTCATGACGGAGTGGAAGAGCTTGACGAGGGCGTCGGGGAGCTTATGGAGGGAGCCGACGAGCTGGCGGACGGAGCCGGGAGCCTTTATGACGGGGCGGCGGAGCTGGATGACGGCGCAAAGAAGTTGCGGGACGGTGCAGAAGAATTGGAGGATGGGGCCGATCAGCTGCTGGAGGGCGCCAGCGACCTGCGGAGCGGAGCCCAGAGATTGTACAGCGGAGCCGGTGAGCTTTACAGCGGCCTCAATGCGCTCCAGGCGCAGAACAGCACACTCCAGACCATGAGCAGCCTCCTGTACGGTCAGGCCCTGTCCATGTATGGCGGAGCCCTCAGCGCCGTAGGGCATTCTGTGGGCGAAGGCAGTACGGCGGCGGAATTGACGGCCATGATGGAAACCCGCAGGGGGACGCTGCTGGGGGACGCCGCGCAGGAGCAGGCGGTGCAGGACGCCATTGGGGCCCGGATGGGAGAACTTTCGGCGATAGCGGGAGATACGGGAGGCAATTACACGCCGGAGGAAATGGCCCTGGCCCAGGTAGCGCTGAACTATTGGGGCATGACTCTGGTCCTGCAGGGGATGGAGCAGTACCAGGAGGCTCTCGGGGCTGCGCTGGCGGCGGCGGGGGACGACCCCCAGGCCCAGGCTCAGGCCAGAGCGGACTGTGCCGCCGCCTATACTTCGGTGCTCCGGGAGTACGAAGCCCTGCTGGCACCGTATCTGGCTACCGCCGGGGGAGACCAAACGACGGCCCAAGGGGCCCTTCTGGCTGCGTACAGCCAATTGGAGGCCCAGGTGGGGGCGGCGGAGCAAGGCGCAGTGGAAGGGAAGGCTGCCGCAACCCTTACGACCCTTGTATCTGGAGACAGCGTCTACCAGGCCCTGGCGGCCCTCTGCTATTATAAAGGGGTAATTGAATACACCGATGGCGTGGCCGCCGCATCCTCCGGCGCAGCCGGTCTGGTCAGCGGGGCCCGGAGCCTTACCTATGGAGCCGCCCGGCTGTACAGCGGGGCGGAAGACCTGCTGGAGGGCAGCCGGGACCTTCTGGACGCTCTGGAGGAAATGACAGACGGTACAGGAGAGCTGCTGGAAGGGACTCTGGAGCTTCACGACGGCGTCCTGACCCTGCGGGACGGGGTGATCGCCCTGGAGGACGGCACGGTGGAGCTTCTGGACGGCGTTCTGGAGCTGGGGGACGGCACGAGGGCCCTCTGTGACGGCACTCTGGAGCTTCTGGACGGCGCCATAGAGCTCCTGGACGGTACAGTGCGGCTCCACGACGGCACGGTGACGCTGGCGGACGGCACTCTGGAGCTGCGGGATAAAACCACCACCGCCAGCTTGCAAGACAAGATAGAAAAGATGCTGGACCGGGTCCTGGGCGGCGACCTGGAGACCGTTTCCTTCGCTTCCCCTAAAAACACCGGGGTGGAATTCGTCCAATTCGTCATCAAGACCCCGGCCATATCCATTCCGCAGGCGGAAGCGGAACCGGAGGAAGAAGAGCCCATGAATTTCTGGCAGCGGCTCACGGCCCTGTTCCGCCGGGATACGGGCGAATAATGGAAAAAGGGCCGGCCGGCAGGGGGATCCTGCCGGCCGGTGAGACTCACAGGGCTTTCACCTCTTCCGGCGTCAGGCCGGTGAAACGGATAATCAGTTCTTCCTCCACTCCGTCAGCCTTCATCCGCCGGGCGGTTTCCCTGACGCCTTCCACAAGGCCTTTCTCTCGGCCCTTTTCCATGCCTTCCGCAAGGCCGGCCTCCCATCCTTCTTCCCGGGCGCCGGCCATGCCGGAGAGATGATCCATCTCCGCCTTTTCCCGCATTTCCGCAAGAAAGCGCAGCTTTTCGTCCTCGCTGACGTATCTCCACTTCTCCACCGCTTCGTTCATCTCGGCGCTTTGCTTCTTCAGCATCTCCATCACCTCCCCGTCTCTGGCTGAGAGGAACAGGCTCCAACGCTCGCTGCCGTTTAAGGATTCTTTCCCCTGGCACGCTTTTCTCACCTTGGGCAACTCCAAAAAGGAAATCACCGACAGCGTCGTCAGTTCCCGTCCCTGTTGGTTCCTGAACATGTATTCATTATACCACAATCTCTGATCGATGAATTCAGGTCCGTTTGGAATTCAGAGGTAGATTGTGGTGCAATTCGCTGAGTTTTCCAACACGCCCCGTCGGGCTCATTATACCACGCTTCTTCTTCCGGGAGAAGGATGAAATCAAGAATAAACAAGGACAGGGCCCGCCCCAGCCTGTTGTAATTCTCCCCCCGGGTCTCCTGGGATGCCATGAGCTTTGCGTTGTAGTACACGCTGCGGGGAATGGTGTTCCTTTCATCTG
>JAUNBO010000101.1:0-1101 GCA_030527065.1 Bacillota bacterium
TCCGACAGGCTCTACAAGCCGTCCAAACAAACGGCCATCGCTTTTGCCATCGCCCTTGAGCTTTCTCTTGAGGAAACGGAAGAGATGCTCAGAAAAGCAGGCTTTGCATTGTCCCACAGCAATCGCTTCGACATCATCATCGAGTATTTCATTGAGAACAAAAACTACAATGTCTTTGAAATAAATGAGGCTCTCTTCGCCTTCGATCAAAGCCTGCTGGGGGCATAGCCCATCATTTTGAGGAGCGATCCGCTTTCCCGGAAGAGACGCCGAGCTTCAGTAAACCTCCAAACAAGGCAGTTGGAGAAGCAAACTCTTCCGGGGAACATCCTTATTGTCGCTTCTCATGCGACCAGACCGGACACGGTTTCTCTTATAATATGGCTGTAAGGTTGAACACCCGGCAGTCATATTTTTATGGAGGGACCGAACATGAAGAAGAACTTAACGGAAATCGTATTTATCCTTGACCGCAGCGGCTCCATGAGCGGGCTGGAAGCGGACACCATCGGAGGCTTTAACTCAATGATCGGGGAGCAGAAGAAAGCCGAAGGCGAGGCCCTTGTCTCCACCGTCCTCTTCAGCAATGAAAGCGTCGTGCTCCACGACCGGGCGGACGTGCAGAGCATCCGGCCCATGACCGATGAAGACTATACCCCCCGGGGCTGCACCGCCCTGCTGGACGCCATCGGCGAAGCGATCCGCCACATCGGCAATGTCCACAAGTACGCACGAAGCGAGGACGTCCCGGAGCACACCATGTTTGTGATCACCACAGACGGGATGGAGAACGCAAGCCGCCATTACACCAGCGAGAAGGTGAAGGAGATGATAGAGCGGCAGAAGACAAAGTACGGCTGGGAGTTTCTGTTTTTAGGCGCCAACATCGATGCCGTTGAGACGGCAAGGCACTTTGGGATCCACGAGGACCGCGCCGTGAACTATCACGCCGACAGCGCCGGGACGCAGCTCAATTACCAGGCTATGGGTGCAGCGATCCGCTCCGTCCGCTGCAACGAGCCCCTCGGCAAGGATTGGAAGAAGTGCATCGACGAGGACTTCAAAAAGCGCAGGAAGTGACCCTGCGCTTCCTCTCCCGGC
>JAUNBO010000101.1:1201-6821 GCA_030527065.1 Bacillota bacterium
AGCGGCTTCCCCATGGACCGAATCTATTTCCACGGCAACAACAAGAGCCCGGAAGAGCTGGAGCTGGCCTTCCGCCTGGGGGTAGGCGCCATCGTCATAGACAACGCCATGGAATGCGGGAAGATCCTGGCTCTGGCGGCCAGGCGAAAACAGACCATGGCCGTGTTCCTTCGGATCAACCCCGGCGTAGAGGCTCACACCCACCACTACATCGTCACCGCCCATCCCGACAGCAAATTCGGAATAAACGGTGAACAGCGGGAGGATATCCTTGCCCTGGTCCGGGCCATCCGGGAAAACGGCCATGTAAAATTCCTGGGCCTCCACGCCCACATCGGCTCCCAGATCTTTGAAGAAGCCCCTTACCGGGCGGAGATCGGGAAGCTGGCGGAGCTGGCGGAGTTCCTGGAAAAGGAAGGGTTCCCTGTGGAAGCGTTCAATCTGGGCGGCGGCTTTGCCGCATACTACACAAGCGAAGACGCCCCCCTGTCCATAGAGCAGGCCTGCAAAACCATTCTGGCGGCCTGCCGGGAGGAAAAGAGCCGAAAACGGCTCTGCTTAAAGAAGGTCCTCATAGAACCCGGCCGCAGCATCGTGGCGGAGGCAGGCTGCACCCTTTACCGGGTGGGCTTCCGAAAACAGACGGACTGCAAATCCTATGTCTTTGTGGACGGCGGCATGGCGGACAATATCCGGCCCGCCCTCTACGACGCCAAATACCGCTGCTGCCTGGCCAACCGCATGGACGAGCCCTCTGCAGGCAGCTTCACGGTAGCCGGCAAATGCTGCGAATCCGGCGACATCCTCATAGAGGATGCGGCTCTGCCCGAGCCCCGGACAGGAGACCTGCTGGCGGTGTTTACCACCGGCGCCTACGGCTACAGCATGGCCTCCAACTACAACCGTCTGGGCAGGCCCCCTGTGGTCTTTGCCAAAGACGGCAGGGCCCGGCTGGTCCTCCGGCGGGAAACCTATGAAGATATGGGGAAACTTGAGACCGATCAGGAGATATACATATAACACGGAAGCCCTTTTCTGCTTACAGGCAGCCAGGCTTCCGGCGGAAACCGCAGGCAGCCCGGCACAGGCCCGGCAGGCAGGAGAGAAAAATGCTTCACATCAGCAAGTACCACGGATGCGGAAACGACTTTATCATAACGGAGGAGAGCCAGTTGGACGGCAGAGACCTGTCATCCCTGATTCCCGCTGTCTGCGACAGAAACAGCGGCATAGGCGCCGACGGCTTCATCGTGGTTCGCCGCTCCCCTCTGGAAATGATATTTTACAACAGAGACGGCAGCCGGGCGCCCATGTGCGGCAACGGCCTCCGCTGCTTCGCCCGCTTCTGCTACGATGAGCGCATTGTCTGCTGGAGCAGCTACACCGTAGAGACCCTGGCAGGCCCCATGGAAGTAAAGATACTGGAGACCTCTCCCTTTACCGTGGAGCTTTCCATGGGCCGGCCGGACTACCGGCCCCAGGCCCTGGGCCTACAGCTGCCCGCCGCCCCTTCTGACGGGATCTCCGCCCCGGCCCCCTGCCCAGAGGGCCCCCTCTGGGGCCACAGCCTGGAGCTGGACGGCGAGCCCCTTCTTCTTTACAGCTTTTTCATGGCCACGGACCACACGGTACATTTCTGCCGGGACCCGGAGGATCCTGCGCTGCTCCGAAAGGCGGAGCGCCTTTCCTCCCACCCTTTTTTCCCCCGTCAGATCAATGTGGACCTGGTCCGGGTAATAGACGAAAACACCATCGCCCTCCGCACCTGGGAACGGGGCGCAGGGCCCACCCTGGCCTGCGGCACCGGCGCCTGCGCCGCCGCCCTGGCCGCTTTCAAAACCCACCATTGCAACAACGACGTTACCGTTCTGCTGCCCAAAGGCCGCCTGCAGATCATCATCGGGCAGGACGAAGAGGTCTTCCTCAGAGGCCCGGCAGAACGCATTATGAAAGGAGTTTATTATGATTACTGATACCACCACCCGTACCCCCATCAGAGGCTCCATCGTGGCCCTCATCACCCCCTTCAACGAAGACGGCAGTGTAAACCTCAATAAGTTAGGGGAGCTTCTGGACTTCCATCTGGCCAACCGCACCGACGCCATCTTAGTCCTGGGCACCACCGGCGAATCTGCCACCATGACCCATGAGGAGGACGATCTCATTGTGGAATACACTCTGGACCGGGTGGGCGGACGCATCCCCATCATTGCGGGAAGCGGCTCCAACTGCACGGAGACCCAGGTGGACAAGAGCGTAAAGTACGCCGACATGGGCGTGGATGCGGTCCTGTGCATCGCCCCCTATTACGTAAAGGCCAACGCCGAGGGCATGTACCGGCACTTTGCCGACGTAGCGGACGTGACCCGCTGCCCGGTGATCCTTTATAACGTCCCCGGCCGCACCGGCTGCTCCATCCCTGTGGAGACCGTGGCCCGGCTGGCTCAGCATCCCAACGTTTCCGGCCTGAAGGAGGCCAGCGGCGACATGAGCTACGTGGTAAAGGTTTCCCGTTACATCAGCGACAGCTTCGCCCTGTACAGCGGCAACGACGACATCACCGTCCCCCTGCTTTCCATGGGCGGCAGCGGTACCATCTCCGTCTGGGCCAACATCATGCCGGAGACCTGCCACAATATGGTGATGGATTACCTGGAAGGCCGCCGGGACCAGGCCGCAGCCACCCAGAAGCGCTATCTGGACCTGATCAACGCCCTGTTTATGGAAGTGAATCCCATCCCGGTAAAGGAAGCCCTGAACCTGATGGGAATGGACGTGAAGGGCTACCGCCTGCCCCTGGCTCCCATGGACCCGGCCAACCGGGCCAGACTTGCCGCCGTCATGCGGGAAGCCGGCCTCAGCGTAACGGAATAGGAAGGAGGCTTTCCCATGAATATCCTGCTTTTCGGAGGCGGCCGCATGGGCCGGATCCTCCGCTCCCTGGCAGAGGAAAGCGGACACACTGTATTGGACGTCATCGACGTGGATAACCTGGACGCCCTTGACGATCTGGAAGCGGCGGACGCAGTGCTGGACTTTTCCAGCCCTGCCGCCCTGCCCAGCCTGGCAGCCTATGTGGAGCGCACCGGCAGCCCGCTGTGCTGCGGCACCACGGGCTATGGGCCGGAAGAAATGAAGACTTTGCGGGAACTGGGCCGCTTCGCCCCGGTCCTCTACAGCGCCAATTACAGCCTGGGGATCGCCGTCCTCCGGAAGCTTCTGGCTCAGGCCTCTCAGGTCCTGCTGCCGGATTTCGATGTGGAAATCACGGAGACCCACCACCGGAAAAAGGCCGACGCCCCCAGCGGCACAGCCAAACTCCTGGCCGACGCCATAGACCCGGAGAAGCGCATGCCCCGCATAGAGGGCCGGGGGCCGGAAACAGGCCCCCGGGAAGAGGGGCAGATAGGCGTTTCCGCCCTGCGGGGAGGCACCGTGGCCGGGGAACATACCGTCTATTTCTTTGGAGAGGACGAGGTCTTTTCCCTCCACCACAGCGCCGCCAGCCGGAGGATCTTTGCCGTCGGCGCCCTGAGAGCGGCGGCGGCCCTTTCCCGCATGCCCGCCGGATTTTATACTTTGGATCAGGTCCTGTTCGGAGAGGAGTAACAGCAGCCCATGGACGCATATGAGATCATCGAATACATCAGGGACGCAGAAAAAAAGACGCCGGTGAAGGTCTACCTCACCGAAAAATCTCCCGTGGAATTCCCGGGGGCCACGGTCTTCGCCCCCGGCGGAGGCGTAAAGATCGTCTTTGGAGACTGGCGGGACGTGGGCCCCGTGCTGGAAGCCAATCAAGAGTCCATCGCCCAATGCGTGGTGGAGAACGACGCCAGGAATTCCGCCATTCCCCTGCTGGATAAGAAGAATCTCCGGGCCCGCATAGAGCCCGGCGCCATCATCCGGGAGCAGGTGGAGATCGGGGACAACGCCGTCATCATGATGGGGGCGGTGCTGAACATCGGCGCCGTGGTAGGGGAAGGCACCATGATAGACATGGGGGCCGTCCTGGGAGGCCGGGCCATAGTGGGCAAGCGCTGCCACGTAGGCGCGGGAGCCGTGCTGGCCGGCGTGATAGAGCCTCCCAGCGCCCAGCCCGTCCGGGTGGAGGACAATGTGCTCATCGGCGCCAACGCCGTCCTCATCGAAGGCGTTCATGTGGGAGAGGGGGCGGTGGTGGCCGCCGGCTCCGTGGTGATAGACGACGTCCCCGCCGGCATGGTGGTGGCGGGAGTCCCCGCCCGGCCCGTAAAGCGCAAGGACGAACAGTCCCAGCAAAAGACCCTTCTGCTGGACGCCCTGCGGGAGCTGCGGTAGGTTACGAAAAGATCCAGGAAGCCCGGTCCGGCGCAAAAGCCGGTCCGGGCTTTTTTCTGATGGCGGCTTTCCCGGGGAATCCTTCCCCTTCCTTTCCGCTCCGCCCGGGGTACCGCTCCGGGCCGCCGGCCAGACATCGGCGGCCGGCGTTGGCCGCCGTCTTTTTTTCGTCTTTTTTGATTTTCGCAAGATTTTATTGACACGAACCCCGTATATTGATATAGTGAGTGCATTATTTTCGGAACGACGGAGGCACAAGCATGAGAACATTTTCCAAATCCGTAAAGCTGAACAACGTCTGCTATGACGTCCGGGGCCCGGTCCTGGACGAGGCCGCCAAGTTAGAGGCCGCAGGCGCCAGCATTTTGAAATTGAACATAGGAAACCCCGCCCCCTTCGGCTTTTCCGCCCCCGCCTCCGTTATGGAGAGCATGGAGGCGGGCCTGCTGTCGGCCCAGGGCTATTCCGATACCCGGGGCGTCCCTGAAGCCCGGGAGGCTGTGGCAGCCTACTGCCTCAAAAAGAACATCTCCGGCGTCTCCCCGGATGACGTCTACACCGGCAACGGCGTCAGCGAGCTCATCACCATCTGCATGCAGGGCCTGCTGAACGACGGAGACGAGGTCCTGATCCCGGCCCCGGACTACCCGCTCTGGACGGCGGCGGTGACCCTTGCCGGAGGGAAGGCAGTCCACTATCTCTGCGACGAAAAGTCGGACTGGATGCCGGATCTGGAGGATATGCGGAGGAAGATCAGCCCCCGTACCAAGGGCTTGGTCGTCATCAATCCCAACAACCCCACCGGCGCTCTCTACCCGCCGGAGATCCTGGAGAAGATCGCCGGCCTGGCCCGGGAAGCCGGCCTCATCCTCTTCGCCGATGAGATCTACGACAGGCTGGTGATGGACGGCCTCAGCCACACCTCCATCGCCGCCCTGGCCCCGGACCTCTTTGTGGTGACCCTCAACGGCCTGTCCAAGTCCCATCTGGTGGCGGGCTACCGCTGCGGCTGGATGTGCCTTTCCGGAGATAAGTCCGGGGCTTCCGGCTACATAGAAGGGCTGAATATGCTGGCCTCCATGCGGCTCTGCTCCAACGTGCCGGCCCAGTACGCCATCCGGGCGGCCCTGGCCGACGAGAACAGCGCCGCCCCCCTGCTGACCCCCGGCGGCCGCATCTACGAACAGCGCAAGGCCATATGCAGCGCCCTTCGGGAAATAGAGGGCCTTTCCCTGGTAGCCCCCAAGGCCGCCTTTTACGTCTTCCCCAAAATTGACACCGCCCGCTTCCGCATCCGGGA
>JAUNBO010000102.1 GCA_030527065.1 Bacillota bacterium
AAGGATGCAATCGCAGAGAGGGGTGTGCTATGGAACCCAAATATAAAAGGATCATATTGAAGATCAGCGGAGAAGCCCTGGCGGGGAGCAAAGGCTTCGGCCTCAACGAAGAGATGCTGGATATGGTGGCGAGACAGGTGAAGCAGCTCCATGAAATGGGCGTCCAGGTGGCGGTGGTCATAGGCGGCGGGAATTTCTGGAGAGGCCGCTCCAGCAAGAGCATGGACCGGGCCACGGCAGACTACATGGGAATGCTGGCCACCTGCATCAACGGCCTGGCCTTGCAGGACGCCTTCGAGGCCAAGAGCATCCCCACCCGGGTGCAGACAGCCATAGAAATGCGGGAGGTGGCGGAGCCCTACATCCGCCGGCGGGCCATCTCCCATCTGGAAAAAGGGATCGTGGTGATTTTTTCCGGGGGCACGGGAAACCCCTTCTTTTCCACAGACACCACAGCGGCCCTGCGGGCGGCGGAAATAGAGGCGGATATCATCCTGCTGGCGAAAAAAGTGGACGCGGTGTACAGCGCAGACCCGGCAGAAGACCCAGGCGCCCAAAGATACAGCCGCCTTACCCACAAGGACCTTCTGGACCGGAGCCTGGGAGTGATGGATTCCACCGCCGCCTCCCTCTGCATGGACAATCACATCCCCATCCATGTGTTCGGGCTGGCGGAACCGGATAATGTCATAAAAGCCGTATGCGGAGAACCCATCGGCACCATCATAGAGTAAGAAAGGAGACGGAGAAATGAGTGAGGTAACCGAAACCCTGAAAGGGAAAATGGATAAGACAAAATCCGTGCTGCTGGCGGACCTGAACACAGTGCGGGCAGGCAGGGCCAACCCGGCGCTGCTGGATAAGATCATGGTAGAGTATTACGGCACGCCTACGCCGCTGAAAAACCTCTCCAACATTTCGGCGCCGGACCCCCGGACCCTCATGGTGGCGCCCTTCGATCCCAAGGCCCTCCACGATGTGGAAAAGGCCATCAATATGGCCAACCTGGGCATCAATCCTTCCAACGACGGCAAGGTCGTCCGCCTGGTCATCCCCCCGGTGACGGAGGAGAGAAGAAAAGAGCTGACCAAGCTGGTGAAGAAGATGGGAGAGGACGCAAAGGTCGCTCTGAGAAATCTGCGGCGGGACGCCAACGAAGAGCTGAAAAAGCAGGAGAAAAACGGGGAGTTGACAGAGGACGATCTGAAGGACGAAATGGATCAGGTCCAGAAGCTGCTGGACAGCGGCATCAAGGACATAGACGGCATCGTGGCCAACAAAGAAAAAGAGATCATGGAGGTTTAGGCATGGGAGAGCGCCCTGAAGCCTGCAGCCTTCGGGAGGAGGCCCCGCCGGATGTGCTGGGGCTGGAGCTGAAAGACGCAGAAGCCCTTTTAAAGGAGCGCCGCCTGGCGTACCGGACAGAAAAGACGGCTTCTCCCCGGGGCTCCGGGGAGGAGGTGCCGGGAACGGTAAGAGTGGTGCGCCAGCGCGAAACGCCGGAGGGCCTGCTGCTCACCGTCTGTATGGCTCCGGACGCCTTTCGGGAATGAGTCCGGATGGAATGGATAGAGGCGGCTTCTTCCAAAGGAGCCGTCTTGCGTTGTAGTTGCGGCAGGAACGTCTTTCGTTCCGGGAGTATGGTTATGGAGAAGCAGTTGGATCCCCGGCGGATGCCGGCCCATGTGGCCATTGTGATGGACGGCAACGGCCGCTGGGCCAAGGGGCGGGGCCTGCCCCGGGCGGCAGGCCACCGGGCGGGCATGGAGGCGCTGAAGGAGATCGTGAAGCGCTCGGACGTGCTGGGCATAAAGCACCTGACGGTATACGCCTTTTCCTCGGAGAACTGGAAACGGTCCCGGGAGGAAGTGAACGGTATCTTCCGGCTGCTGGTGGTCTATGTGGAAAAGGAGCTGGCGGAGCTCCACGCCAACAACGTGCGGGTGAGCATTCTGGGAGAGTGGCGGGAGTTGCCCCGGGAGGCCGTGGAGGCCCTGGAGCGGGCCCTGGAGACCACCAAAGACAATACGGGGCTTCAGTTTCACATCGCCCTGAACTACGGAGCCCGGAACGAGATCGTAAGGGCGGCCCGGACCCTGGCGGCCCAGGCTGCGGAGGGGCGGATCGCCCCTGAAGAAATAGACGGGGAGCGGTTTTCGGCCTGCCTCTACACGGCGGGGATCCCGGACCCGGACCTGCTGATCCGCACCAGCGGAGAAGAACGTCTCAGCAACTATCTGTTGTGGCAGTGCGCCTACAGCGAATTCGTCTTTATGGACACCCTCTGGCCGGACTTTACGCCGGAGCGCCTGGAAGAGGCCCTGGGGGAATATCAGCGGCGGGAGCGCCGCTTCGGAGGAAGATAGAGAATGAAAACCCGTATCTTATCGGCCTGCATCATGCTGCCTCTGCTGGCCCTCGTGTTCCTGGGGGGAAAGGTCCTGCTGGTGGCCTGCTTCGTCATCGGACTCATGGGCGTAGGGGAGTTTTACAGAGGCTTTGAAGCCCTGGGGGTGAAGCCCTGCCGGTGGATCGGCTACCTTTCGGCCCTGGCTCTGGCAGGGGTGGGGCTTTTCCACGGGAGCTACCCGGACCGGGTCATGGAATACCAGCTTTACTTCGTCTGGTTTTTCGCCGTGGTGCTGGCCTCCCTGCTGTACCTGTTTTCCATAGAAAAACGGCAGCCGGCAGACGCCGCCGCCACCATCACCGGCGCCTTTTACGTGGTGTTTTTTTCCTACCATGTGGTCCTGGTGGACCAGTCGGCGGCCCCGGTCCTGGTGTGGCTCATCTTCCTCTCCGCTTTTGGCACGGACATCATGGCATATTTTACCGGCGTGGCCATAGGAAAGCATAAGCTCTGTCCTAAAATCAGCCCCAAAAAGACCATAGAGGGTTCTATAGGTGGGATTTTAGGCAGCGTGATCCTCTGCGGCCTTTTCGGCTGGTTCTTTGCGGAGGAATATTTCGTCCACTGCCTCGTCGTCGGCGGCCTGGGCGGCGTGATCTCCCAGCTGGGGGACCTGACGGCCTCCATTTTCAAGCGCAAGATGGGGATAAAGGATTACGGGAACCTGATCCCCGGCCACGGGGGGATCCTGGACCGCTTCGACAGCGTCCTGTTCACTGCGCCCATGGTCTATTATTACATCGTCTTCGTTCTGGGCTTCGGAGCGGGGTACCCGGTATGAAGCGCCTTCTGATCCTGGGGTCCACCGGCTCCATCGGCAGCCAGGCCCTGGATGTGGTGCGGCGGAGGCCGGAGGAATTTTCGGTGGCGGGCCTTTCCTGCGGGAAGAATCTGGATCTCCTTCGCCGGCAGATAGAGGAATTCAGGCCGGAGGCGGTCTGCGTGGAGGAGCAGTCGGATGGGGCCTCTCTGCAGAGGGAGTTTCCCCGGCTTCAGGTGCTCTGGGGGGCAGAGGGCCTGAGGGAGCTGGCCGCCGCCGCTCCCTGTGAGATGGTCCTGAACGCCCTGGTGGGAATGAGGGGCCTGGCCCCTACCCTGGCTGCCATAGAGGCGGGGAAAGACGTGGCCCTGGCCAACAAGGAAACCCTGGTGACAGGGGGGCGGCTGGTGATGGAAGCCGCGGCCCGGAATGGTGCGGCCCTGCTGCCGGTGGACAGCGAGCACAGCGCCATCTTCCAATGCCTGCAGGGGCAGGAGGCCAAAAGCCTCCGGCGCATTTTCCTGACGGCCTCCGGGGGCCCTTTCCGGGGCCGGAGCCTGGAAGAGCTGAAAGACGTCACTCCGGCCCGGGCCCTGAAGCACCCCAACTGGTCCATGGGGGCCAAGATCACCATCGATTCTGCCACCATGATGAACAAGGGGCTGGAGATGATAGAGGCCTGCTGGCTTTTTGGCGTTGCTCCCGGCCAGGTGACGGTGGTGGTCCATCCCGAAAGCATCGTCCACTCCATGGTGGAGTTTCAGGACCGGTCCGTCATTGCGCAGCTGGGGGTCCCGGACATGCGGCTGCCCATCGCTTACGCTCTTTCCTATCCCCGGCGGATGGAAAACAGCTTTGTGGAAGGGCTGGACCCCTTTGCTCCGGGGACGCTGCATTTTGAGCGGCCGGACTTCTCCACCTTCCGCTGCCTGGCCCTGGCCTATGAAGCCATGGAAGCCGGCGGCGGGGCGCCGGTGGTCCTGAACGCCGCCAACGAGGTCCTGGTGGCGCAATTTCTGGAAGGACGCATCAGTTTTACGGACATTCAGAATACAATAGAAAAGGTCTTGGAAGAATACAGGCCGGAGGGGGAACTGTCCCTGGAAGAAATTCTGGAGCTGGACAGAAAAATCAGGGGGGATTTAGAGAAATGCTGACTGCCGTTTACGCCATTGTGATATTTTGTCTTTTGATCTTTGTCCACGAGTTTGGGCATTTCATCACGGCCAGAGCCGTGGGGATAAAGGTGAATGAGTTTTCTCTGGGCATGGGGCCCAAGCTTTTGCAGTTCGGAAAAAAGGAGACCCGCTATTCGCTCCGGGCCTTTCCCATAGGCGGCTATGTGAAGATGGAGGGGGAGGACGAGGATTCCCAGGACCCCAGGGCCTTCAACAACAAGTCCGCCCCGGCCAGAGCCCTGGTGATGGCGGCGGGCTCCATTATGAATGTGGTCCTGGCGGTGGTGATCGTGGCGATTATGGCCATGGTCCTGGGGGTCTACACCACCACCCTGGGGTCGGTGTCGCCGGGGAGCCCGGCGGAGCTGGCGGGCCTTCAGGCCGGGGATAAGGTGGTGGAGATCGACGGGGAAAGGACGACTTCCTGGTCCCAGGTCACGGGGATCATCTCTGCCAGCGAGGGGGAGGAAATGTCCTTTGTGGTGAAGCGGGACGGGGAAAGGCTGACCCTTTCCTGCGCCGCCGCTTACGATGAAGAGCAGGGGCGCTGGCTTCTGGGGATCACCACTCAGGTGAGCCACGGGCCCTTCCGGGGGCTGGCCGCCGGCGTCACCGGCTGCTGGGACATCATGGCGGCCATGGTGGAATATCTGGGCCAGCTTTTCACAGGGCACGGCTCCATGGAGGATCTGGTGGGGCCCGTGGGGATCGTCAGCCTCATAGGGGACCAGGCCAGGCAGGGCTTCCTCTACATCGTCAACTTCACCGCTCTTATCAGCCTGAACCTGGCCATCATCAACATGCTGCCCCTGCCGGCGCTGGACGGGGGGCGGCTCCTGTTCCTGGTGATCCGGCTGTTCACCGGCAGGGCCATCAGCGACGAAACGGAGGGGAAGATCCATTTCATCGGCCTCATGCTCCTCTTCGCCCTGATGATCTATCTGGTGGTGCAGGACGTAGACCGCTTCATCTTCAATTAGGGTTGCTTTTCACGGGGGCGCCAGGGGGACGTCCGGCAAACCGTCCCCCTGGCACCCCATCAAAAGCAACCAATCAGGAGAGAGAGTATGAGGAAAAAGACAAGGCAGGTGATGTGCGGGGACGTGGCCATCGGCGGCGGCGCTCCCGTATCCGTCCAGTCCATGACCAATACGGACACCAGGGATGTGAGGGCCACGGTGGAGCAGATCGCCAGGCTGGCGGCGGCGGGCTGCCAGATCGTCCGCTGCGCTGTGCCGGACCGGGCGGCGGCAGAGGCTCTGAGGGCCATCCGGAAGAGAAGCCCTCTGCCTCTGGTGGCGGACATCCACTTTGACTATCGGCTGGCCCTGTCCGCCATGGAGAACGGCGCGGACAAGGTGAGGATCAACCCCGGGAACATCGGCGGGGAGGACCGGGTCCGGGCCGTTCTCGCCGCCGCCCGGGAGCGGGAGATCCCCCTCCGGGTGGGAGTCAATTCCGGCTCCCTGGAGAAGGAGCTGCTGGAGAAATACGGGGGCCCCACGGCGGAAGCCCTGGCGGAAAGCGCCCTGAGCATGGCCCGGCGGATGGAAGCCCTGGGCTTTGAGCAGCTGGTCCTTTCCCTGAAATCCTCAGACCCCCGGACCAACTACCGGGCCCATATGCTGGTGGCGGAGCAGACGGAATTCCCCCTCCACATAGGATTGACGGAGGCGGGGCCTGCCGGCAGCGGCAGCATCAAATCCGCCGTGGGCATAGGCGCTCTTCTGCTGGCGGGGGTGGGAGATACCCTGAGAGTGTCCCTCACCGGGGACCCGGAGGAAGAGGTTCGCTGCGCTCTGGACATTTTGGCTGCCGCCGGCCTGCGGCGGAAGGCCATAGAGCTGATTTCCTGCCCCACCTGCGGCAGGACCGGGGTGGACCTGGCCGCCCTGACAAAGGAGCTGGAAGAGCGGCTGGCGCCGGCGGCCCGGCAGCGGGAGGCGGCGGGACTGCCCCCCCTCACCCTGGCGGTGATGGGCTGCGAGGTAAACGGTCCCGGGGAAGCCCGGGAAGCGGACCTGGGGGTGGCCTGCGGCAAGGGAAAAGGCCTGATCTTCCGGAAGGGGCTTCCGGTACGGACGGTGCCGGAGGGAGAGATCGCCGCCGCCCTTATAAAATGCATAGGGGAAATGGAGCAAGAAACGGACTGAAAAAATCCGGCGGCAAGCTTCACGCAAGCGTTACTATCCATAGGAGGGCGCCAAGGGGGCGGTTTGCCGGTCTGTCCTCGTCCCAGAGAATTTTACGGCTCAACTCACA
>JAUNBO010000103.1 GCA_030527065.1 Bacillota bacterium
GTGAGTTGAGCCGTAAAATTCTCTGGGACGAGGACAGTCCGGCAAACCGCCCCCCGGCGCCCCGTGAATAGTAACTTTCCTTTCGCAACGACTTGTACTAAAAAACGTACCCCTCACATAACAATAAGAGAAACGTTGTCCGCCGGGAGCGGCGGAAACCATTCCAGGAGGAACCCATGAGACGGAAAAAAGCCGGAGGCCCATCCCGTGCAGCCACTTCTGTTTTTTCTTTTTGCAGCCCGCCCGTTCTGGCGGCGTCCCTTTTCTGCCTTTTGGCAGGAGCCTCCGCCGGCGCTTTTCTGGAGCTCTTCCTGCCTGAAACGGAACGGGCGGCCCTTTGGAGCCTGCTGGATCACAGCCTGTTCACCGTGGAAAGCGCCGGCCAGGATCTCGGCGGCATTTTCATCAATTCCCTGGCGGGGAACCTGCTCCTGCTCCTCCTCATCATCCTGGCAGGTCTCAGCGTCTTTCTCTTCCCCCTGGCTTTCCTTCTGACCGCCTATAAAGGAATGGCCCTGGGCTTTTCCGCCGCCCTCATCTTCGATATGGCAGGCTTCCGGGGCCTCTCCGTGGTCTTCACCTCTCTGGTCCTGCCGGGTCTGCTGCTTCTGCCCGCCTTTCTCCTCTCCTCTGCCGCAGCGGGCGGCCTGGCCCTGGGAGTCCTGGCCCAGCGTAAAAAAGGCATAAAAAAGAGCCTCGTCCAGGGGGCGGGCCCTTATTTGCTCTTACAGCTGATCCCCTTCGGCGCAGCTCTGGGGGGCTGCCTTATAGAAGCTTTTCTGTCTCCTCTGCTGACGCTGCCATTAGGATAGCCGCTATGGTCTTGGCGTCCTCTATCTCCCCCCGCAGGACCATGGCCCTGGCCTCCGGAAGCGCCAGCTCCACAACGTCTATGGCTTCGTTGTCGTCAAAGTCCGTTGTACCGGGCGTAAGCCCCGTGGCCAGATACAGATGTATGATTTCCGTGGAGTAGCCGATGGAGGAATAAAATGAACAAAGACGCTTTATATTGGCGGCGGTATAGCCCGTTTCCTCTTTCAGCTCCCGAAGAGCGGCGGGCAGGGGATCCTCTCCCTTTTCTATCTTCCCCGCCGGCGCCTCCAGGACCGCCTTGCCTGCGGCGTAGCGGAACTGCCGGACCAGGACGATCTTTCCTTCTTCTGTTACCGCCGCCAGAGTGACGCCTCCGTTATGCTCCACTACCTCCCGCCAGGATTCCCGGTCGCCCTTCACCAGCACCCGGTCCCTTCTCAGATTCAGAATGGCGCCCTCATAAATGCGATGGCTTTCCAGAGTCTTTTCCCTGTAGATCATTTCCTCTTCCCTGTTCAGGGGCGGCAGCTCTCCGCCCGCTCTTTTTCCTGCCGGCGGCTCACCGGCGCATTTCTTCGGATTTCTTTGCGGCCTCTTCCACTGCGGCCATGGCTGCGCTGCGGAAGCCTCTGTCCTCCAGGGCCTTTACGCCCCGGATCGTTGTCCCTCCGGGAGAGCAGACCCGGTCTTTCAGCAAGCCGGGATGAAGGCCGGTTTCCAGCACCATTTTAGCGGCTCCCAGCACTGTCTGGGCCGCCATGGTGCAGGCCTGCTCTCTGGGCAGGCCCCAGGCCACGGCGCCGTCGGCCAGGGCCTCTATAAATACATATACATAGGCGGGACCGCTGCCGCTGAGGCCGGTAACGGCGTCCATCAGCTTTTCTTCCACCGATTCCACGCGTCCGATGGAGGAAAAGAGCTCCAGCGTCCAGTGGAATACCCGGTCCGGCGCCGCCTGGCTGCGGCAAAGAGCGCTCATCCCTTCTCCCACCAAAGCCGGCGTGTTGGGCATTGCCCGTATCACCGACGCTTTGCCTCCGAAGGGCTCCTGCAAAGCCTGCAGAGAAACGCCGGCGGCGATGGAAATCAGGGTCTTCTCCCCCCGGACAAAGGCCGGGCCGAAACGCTCTGCCAGACCTCCCAGAATGGCTTCCACCTGTGCCGGCTTCACCGCCAGCAGCACCACGTCTGCAGCCTCCGCCAGCTCCTCCGGGCTGACACAGGCCCGTATGCCGTTCTCTCTGGCAAGGGTCAGCAGCCGGTCTCCGTCCACATCATAAGCGGAGACGTTTTCCGCTTCCTCCGGACATGCGGCCACATAACCCTTCAAGATAGCCGTTCCCATGTTTCCCGTCCCAATAAACCCGATTCTCATTTGCTCTCCCCCTTATTTGAAAGGATGGAGGAAGGAAAGTCCTTCCCCTCATTTTCTCCCGGCCCGCAAAGGGACTTCCGCCCCGGCCGGAGTCTCCGCAGCTATTTGCCGAAAAACACCGTGGCCTTTCCCCGTCCCTCCGCCAGCTCCTGCAGGATGTTTTCTTTGGAGCCGTTGGCCAGCACCATGGAAATGCCGTATTCGTTCACCCTTCTGGCCGCCTCTATCTTTGTCAGGATGCCTCCGGTGCCGAAATGGCTCTTGCCCCGGGCGTCTATCTCCATCAGCAGTCCGTCAATGTCGTAGACCTCTTCTATCAGCTCCGCCCCGGCGTCGTTTTTGGGGTTCTTATCGTAAACGCCGTCTATGTCGCTGAGGATGATGAAGAGATCCGCCCCCCACAGGATGGCGGTGAGGGCGCCCAGGGTGTCGTTGTCCCCCACGGAATTGATCTCCTCCACGCTGACGCTGTCGTTTTCGTTTACCACGGGCACCACGCCCTCGTCCACCAGGGTGAAGAGCGTATTGCGGATGTGCAGGTCCCGGACATGGTCCTCAAAGTCTTCCCGGGAAAGGAGCATCTGGCCCACATGTATGCCGTGCTTGCCGAAAAGGTCCTTGTAGGCGTTCATCAGCTCCACCTGGCCGATGGCGCAGAGGGCCTGCTTGTAATTGATGTCGTCCTTCCTCCGCCACTTGTTGATGGCCGCCATGCCGCAGACGCCGGCGCCGGAGGATACGATGATGATGCGCTTCCCTTCTTTCATGAATCGGCAGAAC
This sequence comes from Bacillota bacterium, assembly GCA_030527065.1. Classification (GTDB taxonomy): domain Bacteria; phylum Bacillota; class Clostridia; order Peptostreptococcales; family Anaerovoracaceae; genus JAEELK01. Next base: position 2,969 of record JAUNBO010000103.1, read on the forward strand.
TGCTCCACCAGGTTGCGCATCACGTTTCCATTCACATTGCCGTTTTCGTCGGAAAGGATATTGCTTCCTATTTTTATCACGATTTTTCTGCTGTCCTCAAAAAGTTCCCTGACCCGTTCCATTTTTTTGCCTTTCCCGAAGCCCGCCCCGCAGGCCTCTTTCATCGCTTTTTCAGAGAATCAGAATATCACATTTTTTCCCTTCTGTCAAAAATTCAACAGACAAATGTCAGCAAAGCGATGGGTTCCCTGCTGTTGCATTTTACGAAATCCGGCAAGTCAGCGGCAAAAGGCGATGCTGCCGGGCCTGCCTTCGGAAAGAGAAACCGCAGCGGCAAGGCTGCGGTTTCTCTGGAGTGAACAGGTATGATCGTCTGCGGGTGAGTAGTCCGCTTAAAACATCCCTGCTTTTTATTTGCGGAATCCCCTGTGCGGGTCTGCCGGCCATTTGTTTCACAGATGGGCCAGGCTGCCGCACAGGAGAATGCGCTTTCTGTTCAGGAGCCGCCTCCTAAGAAGAGGCGCTCATCCCCTCTTTATTATAAGAGGACCACCGGCTTGATCAGATCCCGGGGCTTATCCTTCATCAGCAGAAGGGATTCTTCCATATGCTCAAAGCCGTTGAACTTATGAGTGACTAGCTTGGAGGGCTTGATGCGTCCGGTCATGACCAGGGAGCCCAGCTTCTCCATGCGAAGCCTTCCGCCGGGCATCAGTCCGCCGCGGATGGTCTTGTGGCCCATTCCGCAGCCCCATTCCACCCGGGGCACCTTTACAAATTCTCCCGATCCAAGATAATTGACGTTGCCGATGACCCCGCCGGGCTTCAGCATGGTGACGGCCTGGATCATGGTGTCTGCGTCGCCGCCGGCGATGATGACCCGATCCACGCCCTTGCCGCCGGTCTTGGCCAGGACCTGCTCCACGATATCGCCTTCCTTGTAGTTGATGATGTCCGTAGCGCCAAATTCCAGGGCGGTATCCGCACAGACCTTTCTGGAGCCTACGGCGTACAGCTCACTGGCGCCCTTCAGAACGGCGCCGGCCACTCCCATCAGGCCTACCGGGCCGATGCCGATGACGCATACCTTGTCTCCCAGCTGGACGTCGGCAAGCTCCGCCCCATGGAAGCCGGTGGGAGCCATATCACACAGCATCACCGCATCCAGGATGTCCATTCCTTCCGGCATGAGAGCCAGATTGGCGTCCGCTTCATTTACGTGAAAGCACTCGGCAAACACGCCGTCCTTGAAGTTGGAAAACTTCCAGCCTGCAAGCATGCCTCCGGAATGCGTGGAGTAGCCTGCCTGGGATTCCAGAGCGCCCCAATCCGGAGTGATGGCGGGTACGATGACTTTGTCTCCGGGCTTGAACTCTTTGACCATCGCTCCCACTTCCACCACTTCGCCAACGGCTTCGTGGCCCAGGATCATATCGTGACGATCTCCCAGGGCGCCTTCCCATACCGTGTGAACGTCTGATGTACAGGGAGAGACAGCCAGAGGCTTTACGATGGCGTCCAGAGGACCGCACTTGGGCGTGTCCTTCTCTATCCACCCTGTTTTACCGATTTCCAACATTGCAAATCCCTTCATGATTTTCCTCCTGTTTTATAATGCGCTTAAAGCAATGGTTGCGTTTGTAACTAATTTATCACATTTCTTTAATATAATCAATCGATTTATTTTTAAAATACATGTTATTTTTATATCCTTACCTTTTAATAGCCTTTTCAAACATAATCTCTTTGCGGGCATAGAAAAACTGCGGAGCCTGAAGCCCCGCAGCAGCATGTACTTATGAAGGATGATGGAGAAAAAGATCCCTTTGCTCTACCCCTTTTCCCAGGCGTCCAACAGGGCTCTTGCGGAAGAAACTCCTATGCCGAAGCGATGACAGCCCAGCCGGCACATTTCCTCTATCACGCTTTTCTCCCGCAGCCCGCCGGCCGCTTTTATCCGCACTTCGTCCTTCACATACCCTTTTATTTTCCGTATCATATCGCAAGAGGCCGGTCCGTGCCAGCCGGTGCCGGTCTTGACATAGTCCGCACCGCCCAGGATCACCGCTTCGCAGGCCCTGCGCAGCTCTTCGTCAGTCAGCAGAGAGGCTTCCACTATCACCTTCAGTGTGTGCTCCCCCACGGTTCCTTTCACGGCACGAATCTCTTCAACGATCTTCTCTGTTTTTCCATCGGCCAGCCACGAGAGATTCATCACCATGTCAAATTCCCGGCAGCCCGCCGCCAGCAGGCGCTCCGCCTGGTAACGCTTTTCGCCGGGAAGCTCTTCCCCTGCGGGAAAGCCTATGACGGCGCCGGGCTTCACCTCGCTCTGTCCCTTCAGCAGCTCCGCCAGAAGCGCCCCATGGGCAGGCATGGAAAAAGCCGCCGCCCCCCGGCACTCCAAAGCCAGGGCCGCCATGGCTTTTATCTCCTCGACAGAATGCTTTTGCCGCACGCAACTGAGCTCCAGTGCGGCACAGAATGTCTCCTTGTTCACTTCGCCCTTCCCATACCCTCTATTTCCACATGGTAGCGGCTGCCCAGTATCCTTACATGATCCTGGCAAACGGGAGTTCCCTTCTGATCGTAGCAGATCCGCCAGACGACCATAAGAGCCGTCCTGACGGGGACCTGAAGGATCTGGGCTTCATAAAAATCGGCGCTCCGCGCATAGATCCGGTCCCGGCTTTTCTCGATTTGAAAGTTGTATTCGCTCTCCAGAAAACGATAGAGTGAAACGATTTTCTGCTTCTCTTCGATGCCCGGGACAAGAGCGTAAGGGATGTAATTCTCCATGATGCATACCGGCAGCCCGTCGGCGCACTGGACCCGCTGGATCCGGGCCACCTCGCAGCCGTCTGAAAGATTCAAGGCCTCCGCAGTCTGCTCGGGAGCCTTTATCCTTTCGATGTGCAGGTTCCTGGTGGTCACCTCGCAGCCTTCTTTACGCAGGGTTTCCGTGACCGAGTTCACCTGATTGTAATTCTGGGCCATGGAAACAAGCCTGACCAGCGTCCCTCTCCCCTGGCGGACGTCCACCAGGCCTTCCCCGGCCAGGAGGCTCAGGGCCTTCCGGATGGTGGGGCGGCTGACGCCGTATTCCTTTTCCAGCTGCGCTTCCGTAGGCAGGAGAGTCCCTTCTTTATAATTGCCGGCCAGAATGCTTTCCCTGAGGGCTTCATAAACCCTCTGATACGCCAAAAATCTTGTTTCTTCTATTTCCATGCTGCCTTTCCTGTTTCAAACCCTGAACCGAATCGGTCCCGGCCCTTTGCCCGGCAAGCAGAGCAGGCTGATAAAAGTTTATCGCGCTCTCTGTTTCTGCTGAACGAATGCCCGGTCCTGCCTTCAGTTGAAGCAAAATCCCTTGAACTATTAATATATGATAGCACAATCCTTTTTATTTTGAAAGCGGAATTTTTTCTCCGGTTTTATAGAAAAAGCAAATTTGTTTCTTTTCACGGGGAGCCAGGGAGACGGTTTGCCGGTCTGTCCTCGTCCCAGAGAATTTTACGGCTCAACTCACAGAGTTTGGGTTCGAAAATGCTGTTCACAGTTCTTGCTTAAAAGATCAGGCAAGAACTGCGCCACATCTTTCTCACACCAAACATCTTTGTTCGTCTCG
>JAUNBO010000104.1 GCA_030527065.1 Bacillota bacterium
CCGCCGGTGCGGATGCGGTTCAGGGAATCGTACTGCTTATAATACCGCCGGCAATCCCGGCATTGGGCCAGATGCTCTTCCACAGCCTCCACCGTAGCCGGGCTGGCGGCGCCGTCTTTATAAATAGAAACCAGATCCATCACCACATCACAGCTCAAATTCATTTCTCAATTCCTCCATCAGCATTTTTTTCGCCCGGAAAAAGATTACCTTGGCCGAGCTTTCTGTAATATCCAGGGCTTTTGCCACCTGGGAAAAAGGCATTTCTCCATAGATGCGCAGCATCACCACGTCTCTGTATTTCGGCGGGATCTTTGCAATGATCTGCCGGACCACCCGGGTGATGTTCTTTTTCATCCATTCCCGCTCCGGGTCTCCCACCCTGCTGGTGCAGTAGGTCTCCGCCAGACAATCCAGGCTGACGGTCCGGTCTATCTCCAGGCGGTTTTTCCGCAGATAGCGGTAATACACCCGCTTGGCGATGGCCGCCAGCCAGGTGAAGACCTGACAATCTCCCCGGAAACGATGAAAGCCCCGGAAGGCCTGCAGAAAGGTTTCCTGGGCCAGCTCCTCCGCCAGGGAAGCGTCCCCGCAAAGCTTATAGAGGAAAGCGTACACCCGGGAATAATATTCTTCATAGATGACTTCAAATTCTTTCAAGCCGCACCTGCTTTATCTTTATGGCCTTTTCCGGCCGGAGCCTTATTTAAAATGATTGTACATCTATATTGTTGGTTCCGCAATTTTCTTTTTGGTTACACAAAAATGAAAAATTTCACAAAACAAAATTTCCCCTTATTTTGTAACGCCGGCGGGAGGAAAAGGCACTAACCTGCCGTAGGCGGTTTTGAGAAAATACCCTTCAAACCGGCAGCTCGCCGGCCCCCTTTTCGGGAGCGGGAGGCTGGCGGCTTTAAGAAAGCGCCTTCCCCTGACAGCCCTTCGGCCCTCCCCTCTGCGGGAGCGGGAGGCAGGCGGCTTTGGTGAAACGCCCCACAGTGACAAGGAGAAAAGACTTTCATGTGCCATTCCATTCTGGGAACGGGAATGTACGTTCCCGAAACAATCATCAGCAACGATGCTCTGGCCGCCATGTGCGGCAGCTCTGACCAGTGGATCCGTCAGCGGGTGGGCGTGAAGCAGCGCCACGTCTGCACAGAGGAAACGGCGGCGGACCTGGCGGTCCAGGCCTCGGTCCGGGCTCTGGAAAACGCCGGCTGCAAGCCGGAAGAACTGGACCTTATCCTGGCGGCCACCGTCAGCGGAGAACTGATCTCCCCCTCTGTTTCCTGCATGGTGCAGCGGCGCCTGGGGGTGAACTGCCTGGCCATGGACATCAACGCCGCCTGCTCCTCCTTTATTTTCCTGCTGGAGACCGCCGCCGGCTTTTTCGCCCGGAAAAAGCTTCGCCGGGCTCTGGTGATAGGGGCGGAGCGGATGAGCCGCATTGTGGACTGGGAAGACCGCAGCACCTGCGTGATCTTCGGCGACGGAGCCGGGGCGGTGGTGCTGGGCCCGGGAAATGGCTATATGGACGCCAACCTCACCGTGGCCGGCGGCGACGAGGTGATATGCATTCCCCACTTTACGGGGAAATCCCCTTTTTTCACGCCTACCCCTTCCCATCCTTACATTCACATGGAAGGACAGGAGACCTTTAAATTTGCCGTGAACGCCCTGTGCCGGGACGTACGGAAGCTGTTGGCAGACAACGGCCTTGCGCCGGAGGACGTCGCTTATATCGTCCCCCATCAGGCCAATCTGCGGATCATAGAACTGGCGGCGGCGCGGCTGGGCTTTCCCCTGGAAAAGTTCTATGTGAACATCCAAAACTACGGGAACACCTCCTCTGCCAGCATCCCCATAGCCCTGGACGAAATGAACCGGGGCGGTATGCTGAAACGGGGGGACCTGTTGATTTTCGCAGCCTTCGGCGGGGGGCTCTCCAATGCCGCCTGCCTCGTAAAATGGTGACCGGGCCCTGCGGTGCGCCGCCGGACCTTGGCATAGAGCAAGAGCAAGCTTAAAAGCAACGAAAGTGAGGAAAAAAACATGATATTTGAAAAAGTGACGAAGATGATCGCAGAGAAAATCGATTGTGAAGCCGGCGAAATGACCGCCGACACCAAATTTGAGGATCTGGGAATCGATTCTCTGGACGTGGCGGAACTGGCCATGCGCTTTGAGGACGAATTCCACATAGACCTGACGGTGGACAATTCCGTAAAGACAGTGGGAGACCTGACGGCCCTCATCGAAAGGACCCTGAACAAATGATAAGGTCGGAGATCTGCCAGAGGCTGGGGCTGCGGTATCCCATCTTCCAGGGGGGAATGGCCTGGATCGCCGGGGCGGAGCTGGCCGCCGCCGTTTCTGAGGCCGGCGGCCTGGGCATCCTCTCCGCCGTGGCTCCGGAAGGCAGCCTGCGGGAACAGATCCGGCGGGTCCGTCAGCTTACCTCCAAGCCCTTTGGCGTAAACATCATGCTGATGCACCCCTCTGCGGAGGAGGCCTCGGCCCTGGTAGTGGAGGAAAAAGTGCCGGTGGTTACCACCGGCGCCGGACTGGCCGCCGGACAGATGGAGGCCTGGAACCAGGCGGGCATCGCCGTTATTCCCGTGGTGGCCTCCGTGGCCATGGCCCGGCGGGCCCAGAGAGCGGGAGCCGCCGCCGTGATTGCCGAAGGGCAGGAATCCGGCGGCCACATAGGAGAGCTCACCACCATGGCCATCGTCCCCCAGGTCTGTGACGCAGTGGACATCCCCGTGGTGGCCGCCGGCGGCATTGCCGACGGCCGGGGCGCAGCGGCAGCCTTCCTTCTGGGCGCCTCCGCCATCCAGCTGGGGACTCGCTTCCTCTCCGCCCGGGAATGCGGCGTCCATGAAAACTACAAGCAAATGATCCTGGACGCACAGGACATCTCCACCGTGGCCACGGGCCGGCGCTTCGGGGGCAACACCTGCCGCTGCCTGAAAAACGCTTTCAGCCGGGACTTCCTGAAGCAGGAGTACGCCCCGGAGGCCACTGCGGAATCGGTGGCCGAACTGGGGGGCGGCGCTTTGCGGAAAGCGGCGATAGAGGGCGACCTCCGGGAGGGCTGTTTCCTTGCGGGGCAGATTTCCGGGCTGGTAAAAGAGATCCAGCCTGCCGCCGACATCATAGAGGAAATCTTCGCAGAGGCAGAAGCCTTATTGAAAGGAGCAAGCCAATGGGTAAAATAGCTTTTTTGTTTTCGGGCCAGGGGGCGCAGTACCCGGGCATGGGCCGGAGCTTCTATGAGGAAAGCCCTGCCGTAAGGCGGCTGTACGCTGAGGCGGAGGCCCTTCGCCCTGGAACCATGGAGCAGTGCTTTGACAGCGACGCCGAAACCCTCTGCCGTACGGAAAACACCCAGCCCTGTCTTTACCTGACGGATACGGCAGCGGCCATGGTCCTGGAAGAGCAGGGGCTCCTGCCCCATGCAGTGGCAGGCTTCTCTTTGGGCGAGATCCCGGCCCTTGCCTTTGCCGGCGCCTTTTCCCGGAAAGAAGGCTTCCTTCTCGCCTGCCGCCGGGGGGAGCTGATGGGGCAGGCTTCTCAAAAGGCCCCCGCCGCCATGATGGCGGTCCTGAAGCTGAGCTTTGAGACCGTGGAAAAGCTGTGCCGGCAGCAGCCGGGGATTTATCCTGTCAATTACAACGCTCCCGGCCAGCTGGCGGTGGCCGGAGCCAAAGGCGAGCTCAGGGCTTTCCGCACTCTTGTGGCGGAAGCCGGCGGCATGGCCGTGCCGCTGGCCGCCGGCGGCGGCTTTCACTCGCCCTATATGGACGAAGCGGCGCTGGCCTTCGGCGGAGTTTTAAAAAAGACCCGCCTCCGGTCTCCTGTCATCCCGGTATACTCCAATTACACCGGCCGTCTCTACACCCGGGACGTGGAAGGCCTGATGGAAAAGCAGATCAACCATCCCGTCCTCTGGGAAAGGCTCATCAAGCGCATGGCGGCGGAGGGTGTGGACGTCTTTATAGAGACCGGCCCCGGAGCCGTCCTGCAAAAGCTGGTGCGCCGCATCCTGCCTCAGGCCTCGGTTTTCGGCGTGGAAAACATGGAACAGGCCGAGGCAGTGAGAAAGGAGCTTCTCCATGTCAGAGCATCGTGAGAAAGAGACTTTCGAGGGCCGGGCGCCGGAAGCCGCCGCTGCCGGAGCGCCGGAACCCGCTTCTGTCGGAACGCCGGAGCAGGGCGGCCTGCTGGCGGGACAAACGGCGGTGGTGACGGGAGGCTCCCGGGGCATAGGGGCGGCGGTGTGCAGGGCTTTTGTCTCCGCCGGGGCCCGGGTGGCGTTTCTCTGCCGGGAAAAGGGAGAAGGGGCTGCAGCTCTGGAAAAGGAGCTCTCTCCCTCTGCCAAAGCTTATTCCTGCGATGTATCCTCCGCTGCGCAGGTAGACCGAATCTTCCGGGAGATCCTGGAGGACTTCGGACGGATAGACATTCTGGTCAACAATGCGGGGGTTACCAGGGATATGCTCCTGCTTTCCATGAAGGAGCAGGATTTTGACCAGGTGATAGACACCAATCTCAAAGGGGTTTTCAATACCATTCGTCAGGTCTATCCGCTTTTTGCCCGGCAAAAATCCGGTAAGATCGTCAATGTCAGCTCTGTGGCAGGGCTGACGGGGAACCCGGGCCAGGCCAATTATTCGGCGTCCAAGGCGGGGGTGATCGGCCTGACCAAGAGCGTGGCCAAAGAGTTGGCCTCCCGGGGGGTCTGCTGCAACGCTGTGGCGCCGGGCTTCATCGAGACGGACATGACGGCGGCTCTGGCCCGGGAAAAGGTGCTGGCCTCCATTCCCGCAGGGCGCGTGGGAAAGCCGGAGGAGGTAGCGGCGCTGATCCTTTTCCTCGCCTCTCCCCTGTCCGGCTACATCACCGGAGAGGTGGTCCGCATAGACGGCGGCATGGCGATGTAAGTCTGAGCCCTTTGTCAGTGACGGGAACGGCAAAGCCGGAGCCTGGTTATTGAATGGGTGCTTGCCGCTCCCGCCGCTGGCAAAAGCCGCCCTGCGGCGGCAGAAGAAACAAAGTTACTATTCATAGGGCGCCAGGGGGCGCCCCGTGAAAAGTAATGAAACAAATTCAGGAGGAAACAGATGTACCGAGTAGTGATCACCGGCCTGGGAGCCGTTACCCCCATAGGAAACGACGTCAGCAGCTTTTGGAAGGGCCTGTTGGCAGGCAAAAACGGCATAGACCGCATCAGCCGCTTCGACGTCAGCCAATTCAAGCATCAGCTGGCGGCGGAGGTAAAAGAGTTCCGGCCTCTGGACCGGCTGGATAAGACCACCGTCCGAAAGACCGACCTCTTTGTCCAGTATGCCCTGTGGGCCGCCGCCGAAGCCATGGAGGACAGCGGTCTGGAAGGCGCCGTTGCGCCGGAAGACCTGGGGGTCTGCTTCGGCTCCGGCATCGGCGGATTCGAAACCTTCTGCCAGGAGCATCAGGCCCTGATGGAAAAAGGGCCCCGGCTGGTGACGCCCCTTTTCATTCCCAAAATGATCAGCAATATTGCGGCAGGCAACATCGCCATCCGCTATAAGGCCCATGGGCCCTGCCTTTCCGTCACCACCGCCTGCGCCTCCGGCTCTCATTCCATAGGAGAGGCCTACCGGGCCATCCGTCACGGCTACACTAAGGCTGTCATCTGCGGCGGCAGCGAGGCCACCATCAACCCGCTGGCCCTGGCAGGCTTCGGCAACGCCATGGCCCTCAGCGAGGCCACCGATAAAAATGCCGCTTCCCTGCCCTTTGATAAACGGCGGAGCGGCTTTGTGATGGGCGAAGGGGCCGGGGCCCTCATTCTGGAGGAATACGGCCATGCCCTGAAACGGGGCGCACCGGTCTATGGAGAGATCTGCGGTTACGGCTCCACCTGCGACGCCCACCATGTCACGGCTCCCAACCCCTGTGTTTCCGCCAGCGCCAAAGCCGTTTCCGACGCCCTGAAAGAGGCGTTTCCCGCCCCGGGGCAGGAAACGCCGGAAGCGGCAGCCCTGCAGCCGGAGGCCTCCCGCATTTACGTCAACGCCCACGGCACCGGCACGCCCATGAACGACGCCACGGAAACCGCCCTCCTGAAGGCCGCTTTCGGCCCGGAGGCCGCTTCCCGCCTGCACATCAGCTCCACCAAATCCATGACCGGCCATATGCTGGGAGCGGCGGGGGCGGTGGAGGCCATTGCCGCCCTGCTGGCCCTGAGCCAGGGCGTCGTGCCCCCCACCATCAACCTGTTGGAGCCGGACCCGGCCTGCGACCTTCATTACACTCCCGGCGTCCCGGAACAGACGCCTCTGGACCTGGCCCTCTCTGTCTCTCTGGGCTTCGGCGGCCACAACGCCTGCCTGGCCTTCCGAAAGGCATAGGCGTTACAAAAAAGCAGGTTACTTTTCAAAGGGGCGCCAGGGGGACGGTTTGATACAGTAACAAAAAGCAGTGGGAGCGGCAAAGCCGCCCCATCCGCTGACAAAACAATGATACCTTCAGTTGACA
>JAUNBO010000105.1:0-3655 GCA_030527065.1 Bacillota bacterium
CAGAGGAAACAGGAGGAAAAGAGAGCTTGAACAGACATACGGCAGAATTGGCAGAACGGCTTACGGGAGAGGCGGAAAAGATTATCTTGGGGAAGCGGACGCAGATCAGGCTGATCCTGACGGCGGTGCTGGCCGGAGGCCACATCTTGCTGGACGATCTGCCGGGCGTAGGGAAAACCACCCTGGTGAAGACCCTGGCGACGGCCCTGGGCTGCGGCTTCCGAAGGATACAATTCACCCCGGACCTGCTGCCCAGCGACATTACGGGCATGAACATCTATAACCAGAAAACCGGAGAATTTCAGTTGATGCAGGGGCCGGTGATGACAAACCTGCTCCTGGCGGACGAGATCAACCGGGCCATTCCCCGGACCCAGTCCGCATTGCTGGAGGCCATGGAGGAACGCCAGGTGACCATAGACGGCGTCACCTACCCGCTGCCCCGGCCCTTCCTGGTGATGGCCACCCAGAACCCGGTGGAGATGGAAAGCACCTTTCACCTGCCGGCAGCGCAGATGGACCGTTTCATGCTGCGGCTGACCCTGGGATATCCGGAGGCGGAGGAAGAAAAGCTCATGCTGGAACGTCTGGGGGACAGGGTCCCCATGGAAAGCGTGGAAACGGTGACGGCCCCGGAGCAGCTGTGGGAGCTTCAGGCAAAGGTGGGGGAAACAGAGCTGGCCCCTGCGGTGGCGGATTACATAGTGTCCCTGGTCCGGGCCACCAGAGCCCACCCTCTGGTCCGCATGGGGGGCAGCCCCAGGAGCTCCATCGCGCTTTTCAAGTGCGCCAAGGCCTATGCCGCCATAGAAGGACAGGATTTTGTAACGCCGGACCATGTGCAGCTGCTGGCGCCCTGGTGCCTGTGCCACCGCATGGTGCTTTCCAATGAGGCCCGCTTTGCTAGGGCCACGGCGGAAGGGATCTTGCAGGAGATCCTGGAAACCGTTCCCGTCCCCCCCACGAAAGAGGAACGTTTCTGATGAAGAGGAAAGGGAAGAAGGAAGCCTCGCTGCAGCACATACACCGGGATTCCAGCTTTCTGACCCATCCGGCGGCATTGGCGGTCTTTTTGTGCCTGACGGTCCTGACGTTTTTATGGGGACAGCTGACGGCGGCGGCGCTGCTGCTGTTTTTGCTGCTTCTGGGGGTCTGTTCCCGCACCTGGGGGCGGCGGGCGCTGAAAAACGTGGAACTGGAGCTGTCTGCGCCGCCGGCGAGGATCTTTGCCGGACAGCAGGTGGAACTTCTTTACCGCATCAAGAATCAGAAGCTGCTCCCTCTGGTCTGGATGGAGGTGGTGCAGCGGCTTCCGGAGAACGGCTGCATGGCCCCGGCCGACGCCGGCGACGTGGACCAGGTCTATCTGCCGGAGGACCAGATCGCAGAGCTGGAGGAGACATACAGGAAAGCGGTGGAAAAGGCGGCCCAGGCGGGAGAAAAGGAACCTGTGCCCCGGCCCTGCCTTACAAGCCCTGCGTTTCATAAAAAGTTTGCGTTTATCCTGTGGTACCAGGAGCTGGAATGGACCAGCTGTTGGAAAGCCGAAAAAAGAGGACTTTACGCAGTGGAGTCGGTTCTGGTCCGGTCCGGAGACGGCTTCGGCCTCACCCGGACCGAAAAGGACTTTTGCCCCCGGGGAAGGCCCGTCTTCGCCGTATATCCCCAACTGGTACCGGTGAGGTCGGAACCGCTGCTGAACAACATGTGGAATGCACAGGCCAGAGATAAGGGTTATCTGGAGGACGCCACCATCATACGGAGCGAGAGGGCGTATCAGCCCTACGATTCCTGGAAACGCATAGACTGGCGCATGGCGGCCCGGGGCAAGGACCTCCAGGTGAAACTCTATGAAATGATCCTGCCCCGGTCGGTGCATTTTGTCCTGGACGCCGCTTCCTTTGCGGGCTGCGGGCCGGAGCAGCGGGAGCTGGAGGAGATGATCAGCATCCTCGCTTCCCTCATCCTTTGCCTGGAAGAGCGGCAGGTGAGCTGCGGTCTTTCTCTGCCGGAAACGGAAAGTTCTCCGGCGGTGATGCTCCCGGAAGGAACGGAAAGAGACGAGCTGCTTATGGCCCTGACGGCCTTCGATTGCCGGGGGCGGGTACGCCGGATGGAAGCGGCGGACCTTCAGCAGCAGCGGGAAGGGGCCGGACAGCTGTATTTTTGCACCTATTCTCCCTGGGAGACGGCCCGGGGGGAGTTCTTTGAAGAGCTGCAGGACCTGGGCGTCCAGTTGATCTCTTACCAGGAGAAAAAGGACGATCTGAAAACGGAGCTGCGGGTCCTGCCTGTGGCCCTTCTGAGGGGAGGCGGGAACCGTGGCTGAAGAGAGCGGGAGAAACCCCATAGAAAAGGAAGCTTTGTTTTCCAGGCTTTCCGCCGTCTTTACGGAAACCGTCCTGATGGCCGGCCTCTATACCCTCTTCGGCACAGCCCAGGGAGACGGCAGGGTGGAGATGGAGCTGATCCCCTGGGTCCTCTGGGCCTTGGGGAACTGCTTGTTCTTTTACTGGTTCACCAGAGAGGAAAGAAGCGTGGGCGCCCTGGGCGGAGCGGCCTTTGCTTCCTGCGGAGCGGGGCTGTCCCTTCTGTGGCTGTTCTTTTTCTCTCCGGGAGGATTGGCCAGCTGGCTGATGTCCGCCATTTTTTTCATCGTCATCATATACCGGGGCGTCAGGTGCAACCAAAGGCCGCCGGACCGGCGCAGGAGCCTCAGCTATGTGGAGTGGTCCGCTCTGGCGACGGCTTTTTTCCTGCTGATGCAGAGCGGGGACATAAAGCTGGGGCCGGAATATGACGCCTGTATGCTGCTGGCCATTCTGTTCAACTTCTTGAATCTGATCCGGGAGCGCATTGTCAGCGAGAAAAACAGTACGGTGTTTCTCTCCCGGGTCCAGGGGATCTTCGTTTTCGCCACGGCGGCAGCAACTCTGGCGGCGCTGGTGGTCTCCTTCCTCTGGCTGGGCTCCGCCTCTGTCAGGCAGGGACTTACCGCCCTGGTGGAAGGCGGGGGGCGTCTGCTCTCCGCCATAGGAAGCGCCATTACGAAAGCCCTGAACTGGTTCTTTTCCCTGTTTCCCCAGCCGGAAATGGAGCCGATACAGATGGAAGAGCCCCTTTCAATGCCGGAAATGCCGGAAGGGGCCATGGAAACCATGGAACAACTTCCGCCCTGGGCGATCCCGGCAGTGGTATTGGCGTTGGTCCTGCTGGGAAGCCTGGCGGCGGTGCTGATCTTCCGAAAGGTAAAGGTGCCGGGGGCTTCGGGCAAGGCCGGCAGAAAAAGAGCCGCCCGGAAGGGAAAACTCCTGCTGCTCTCCGCTTTACAGCGATGGCTGAGGGCGCAATGGGGGAAGGTCCGCTTCCGGGCAAAGGCCTTTGTTTTGCGCAACACGGCGCCGGGGTCTCTGGTGTTTGCGGAACTCCGGGGAGGCCGGAAAAAGCTTCCCCGAAAGGCGGGAGAGACCCATCGAAGCTATCTGCTCCGGTGGGGAGAAGCCCTGAAGCCGGAGGCCAGAGAGGAAGCGGCGCAGCTGCTGCCGGCCCTGGCCGACGCTTTGGATCGCCACTACTATTCCGCCGGCGCCGGCCCGGCCCTGTGGGACCGGGAGATGGCGGCCCGGCTCCGGCAGCTGCTGCGGCAGGGCTGAGG
>JAUNBO010000105.1:3755-6443 GCA_030527065.1 Bacillota bacterium
TATCTGAGCATGAGGCTGCGGGTGGCGTCCTCTACATCGGCCTTTACGAACATCCGGCCGGTGCCCCAGTACAGGTTATCCTGATTGGCGTCGCCCCAGAACATATCGTCCTGAACGTCTATCACTTCGGGGCTGAAGTACATGGAGTACCATTCGAGCACGTTGTTGATGCACCAGGCGTACTCGTCCGCAGCGGTGACCACGTCGCCTTCTTCCAGGGCTTCCACGCAGAGGCCGGCCAGGAGGATGTTCTCCTGAGGCGCTTCGTGAGGAACGATGGGACGCTCATACATGAGGCCCAGGAACGCTTCCTGTGCGAACTCAAAGGCGTCCAGATTCTGCTGGGTGAGGGCCTTGCCTTCCGTCCGCAGAGCCGCCATGGCAGCTGCGTCGCCGGCTACGGCGGCGGCCAGCCATTCGCTGTTGATCCGCTCCACCTCGGCCAGATTGGCCTCGGCGGCTTCCTTCAGGACTTCCAGGTTGGCCAGAAGCGCAGTGGTATCCACGCCGGCAGCGGCCATCACGTCTGCATCGATGGAATCGAGGATGCGCTGATACTGGGTGGTGTAATCCAGATACAGGGCGGGCATCTGGTCGATGAACATGGCCAGAGCGCCGTAGTAGGTGAGGTTGAAGTTCATGACGTCCTCGTCATAGGTCTCGGGTACGTCATACTGAGAATGGTAGATATCGATGTAGAAATCGAAGGGGGTCTCCATATCCTCCTGGAGCAGGAAGCCGTTCACCGTGGAGGGAACGCCCGCCGCATAGTAGGAGAAATCGTCGGAATAGGTGTAGGTCTGATAGCCTGCGGTCTTTACGCCGTCAGGGAAGCAGCCTTCCGGATCCGGAGACAGGGGATACTTGTTGACGAAGTAGTCCAGCATCTTGTACATTTCCGGAGCGGAGTAGGTGGAGGTGTAGGTGCCGAACTCATAAGCGGGCAGCTCGAAATTGATGAAGGCAAGGGTTTTGCCGACCCAATCGGGATGCTCGTTGTTGATCATTTCCCAGGCGCCTACGGTCCAGTCGAACTGGGTGTAGGAGGAGCCCCATTCCTCTGCTCCGTGGAGACAGAAGACGATGTCGTTTTCGGGGACATAACCGGCGTCTATCATGCCCTTGGCCATGGCCAGGACCAGGCCCACGGCGCAGTTGTCGTCCTGGAAGCCCCAGAAATGGGTGTCGTAGTGGGCGCCCACGATGATCTGATGATCGGAGCTCTTGCCCTCTATTTTGCCTGTGACGTTATAGGTGGTGCCGGTGTTGATCTCCACGATGTTGTCCACCACCATGTTGGCGGTGACGGGGCCTTCCTCCAGCATATCCTTGATTTCCTGAGCGTCGGCCACGCCGATGGACAGGCAGGGGATGCCGGTGCCGGCGCAGATGTCCTGGCAATTCAGGGCGTCGTCTGCGATCTGGGAGAAGCCGCCCACGTTGCAGCTGAGGATGCCTGCGGCGCCCCGGGCCTGGGCTTCCAGCATGGGATAGGTGATCCACCAGTTGGCGCGCATATCTATGTCTACCAGCACGATCTTGCCGGTGACGTCGATCTCTTCGCCGTTTTCATCGTAATAATCCCACATGGTACCATCGCCCATGTAGACCACTTCGGCGGTGACGCCGTCGGCGTCGGTGCCCTCGGTGGCATAGGAATAGACGTCGTAGCTGTTGTCGCCGATGGTGAAGCTGGCGCCGTTGAACTGCCACTTGTCACATTCGGCTCCCACCCGCTCCACGTCGGTGAGGCCGATCTCTTCCATGACGTCGGCCAGATAATAGGAAGCTGCGTGCTCGGCGTCGCTGCCTGCCTGCCTGCCGCCCATGTCGGAGTTCAGGTAGTCGGGATTGACGGTGAGCTCCAGAGCTATGTCATACGCAAAATCCGGATCTGCGGAGGCCAGGAAAGCTTCATAAGCGGCTCTCATGGCTTCGGAGACCTCTACGATAAGGGCTTCCAGCCGGATGCGGAAGGTGTCGCCTTCTACGCCGGCAATGGGGACGTCCAGGGCCTGGAACAGCAGGATGGCGATGTCGCCTCTGTTGGCTCCGGCGGTGGTGCCGGCGACGCCTTCCGTGACGCCCAGTTCGGCGCCCTTGGCCATGAAGTTGTCCGGCCAGGTCCCTTCCAGCTCGGGATAGCCCAGAGCCCGGACTATCATCGTGACAGCCTCGTTGTAGGTGACGGTGCGCTGGGGCCCGAAGCTGCCGTCGGGATACCCTTCGATGATGCCCAGCTCGGCGGCATAGGCGATGAAGCTCTCCGCCCAGTGCCCCGCCGTGTCGGAGAAGGCAGCAGTACCCTCCGGCGTTTCCTCCGCCAGGCCCAGAGCCGTAACGATGAGCTTGGCCATTTCAGCCCGGGTGACGATTCCCTCAGGCTGATAGGTGCCATCGGTGTAGCCGTTGATCACGCCGTAATTGTACAGCGTTTCCACGGCCTCCTGACAGGCGATCCCGTCTACGTCCGGGAAGACCGCTTCCGTTCCGTTTTCAGCAAACGCAAAACAGAAGCTGCCCATCACCATAGACAGGGTCAGAATGATGGCTAATGCTTTTTTCATGAAAATACCCTCCTTAAGCAGATTTATGAAATCCAGAAAAACCACTTGCTGCGACAAGCCTGCCCGTTTGTGGAAAACCCCGGCGGGCCGGTCCAAAGCAAGCTTATTTTAGCATATTTCC
>JAUNBO010000106.1 GCA_030527065.1 Bacillota bacterium
CTACCTCAGAATTCCAAACGGACCTGAATTTATTGATCAGAGATTGTGGTATAATCGTTAAAGATTGCCGCAACGGCGTCAGTCCGGAAGGGGAACGGAAGCATGGCCGGGAGGAGAAGCCTGGAAAAGCGCCGCAGGGATAAAGAGGCGGGCATGACCTATGCGGACGTGGAAAGCGCCCGACAGGACCGGAGGGCCAGACGGGAAGAGGCCCTCCGGAAAAAAGAAGAAAACGAAAAGGCCCGGTCCGGGTCCAAAAAGCGCCGGGAGCGCAGCGCCCGGCGGCGCTTGGTTCTGGGGCTGGTTTTTCTTGCGGTGGCGGGGCTCCTTGTGGTCTCCGTCTATAACCTGGTGAAGCTGACGGTGGAGGAAAACCGGGTGGAGGCGGAGCTGGCCGTTCTGCAGGCGGAAAAGGAAGCCCTGGAAGAGGAACTGGAACAGGCGGACAGGCCGGAATACATAGAGCAGCAGGCCAGAGAACAGCTGGATATGATCTACCCCGGAGAAGTCCTGTATATCATAAAGGAAAAAGAAAGACAGGCTGAAGAGGCAGAGGAAGAAGGGGCGGAGGAAGCTCCATAAAGGCGAAAATGATAAAGGAAATCATAGTGGTGGAAGGGCGGGACGACGAAGCCGCAGTGAAAGCCGCCGTAGACGCCGGCACCCTGGCCACCCACGGATACGGCATAAATCAGGCGACCCTGGCCCGGATCAGAAAGGCTTACGAGGGACCCGGGATCATCATTCTCACAGACCCGGATCATGCCGGAGAAAGGATCAGGGAGCGCCTGGCCGTCCTCTTTCCCCGGGCAAAGCACGCCCATCTTTCCCGGGAAACAGCGGAAAAAGACGGAGACGTGGGAGTGGAAAACGCTGCGCCGGAAAACATAAGGACGGCCCTGGAAAGGGCCCGCTGCACCACGGAAGCGCGGGAGCCTGTCTTTTCCGCAGCAGACCTGGCGGCCTGGGGACTTTCGGGGACCCGGGAAGCGGCGGCCCGGCGGGACCGTCTGGGAAAGGCCCTGGGCATCGGTTACGGCAACGGCAGGACCTTCCTGAAGCGCCTGAACTGCTTCGGCGTCACCCGAGAGGAATTTGAACTTCATGGAAAAGCTTTGTTCGCCGGGGGAGATCCTACGGCTCAGTGAAAAATACGGGATACGCAGCTCCAAAAGCCTGGGGCAGAACTTTCTGGCAGACGGCAACATCGTCGGGAAGATCATGGAGAGCAGCGCCCCGGGCCCCGGGGATCTGGTCATAGAGGTGGGGCCCGGCTTCGGCGTCCTGACGGCGGCGGCGGCGGCCCGGGGTGCGGCGGTGGCCGCCGTGGAGATCGACAGGAGCCTTCAGCCCGTTCTGGAAGAGAGCCTGGCAGGCTTCAGCCGGGTCAGGCTGTTCTGGCAGGACATCCTGAAGGCGGATATAAGGGCCATCGCAGAGGCCATGGCAGAGGGAGAGGCGGAGCCCTTCAAAAGCATAAAGGTATTGGGGAACCTTCCGTATTACATCACCACGCCGGTGGTGATGAAGCTTTTGGAGGAGATGGTCTCCTGGGACAGGCCCTGGGAGCCGCCGGTGGACAGCTTTGTCTTTATGATGCAGAAGGAGGTGGCGGACCGCATCCGGGCCCTGCCCGGGACCAGAGCCTGCGGAGCCATTTCCGCCGCCGTCCAGTACCGCTGCACGGTGGATCTGGTGGCGGCAGTGCCCAGGGAAGTGTTTCTGCCCCGGCCAAAGGTGGACTCCGCCGTTCTGCGGCTCAATGTCCGCAAGGAAAGGCCGCCGGCCCTGTCGCCC
Organism: Bacillota bacterium; assembly: GCA_030527065.1. Lineage (GTDB taxonomy): Bacteria > Bacillota > Clostridia > Peptostreptococcales > Anaerovoracaceae > JAEELK01. The sequence continues at coordinate 1,798 of JAUNBO010000106.1, forward strand.
AAAAATGAAAGGCTTTTTTTGGCCCTGATCCGAAAGGGCTTCGGGCAGAGACGAAAGACCCTGGCCAACGCTCTGAACGGGCTGGAGGGGCTGGAGAAGGCGGAAATTGCAGAGGGGTTGAAAAAAGCCGGCATAGACCCCGTCCGGAGGGCGGAGTCTCTGAGCCTGGAGGAATTTGTCCGGGCCGCCGACGCCATTTATGAAATCAAAGGGGAACAAACAGGGGATCAAGAGTAAATGAAGAATTTTTTGAAGCATTGCGTGAAAAGCGGAATCGTGATCAGCCTGGTGCTGAGCCTCATATTAAGCTGTATCATAGAGAGTGCGGGGCGGGGGTCTCTGGGGGCTTGTCTCGCCTTCATATGGGAATCGCCTCTGATTTTCCTGTATAATACGCTGATCATCTTTGTTTCGCTGACCCCGGCCATCCTGTTCCGGAGACGGATCTTCGTCTGGCTGCTGATCTCCTCCGTCTGGCTGGCCCTGGGCATCACCAACGGCGCCATCCTCAGCTTCCGCATGACGCCCTTCACGGTCTTCGATCTGGCCATGCTGGAAAACGGCGTGAGCATCCTGCCCAATTATCTTTCCACCGGGGAGATCATCCTGGCGGCGGCAGGGGCCCTGTGCGTGCTGGCCATCTACGTCCTCACCTTCCTTTTCGCACCCCGCCGGAAAGACAAGATCCCTTACATAAAAAACCTTCTGCTGGTAGGCATATGTGCGGTGGCGCTGACGGCAGCCACCGGCGCCGCCGTCACCAGCGGCCTGATGGCCACCTATTTCGGCAATCTGAACTACGCATACAGGGATTACGGCGTCCCCTACTGCTTCATCAATACCTGGGTGAACCGGGGCATGGACCAGCCCGCCGATTACACCGAAGAGAGGGTGGCGGATATTTTAACGAGCCTGGAGCAGGACGCGCCGGAGCAGGAGACTTACCCCAACATCATTCTGGTACAGCTGGAATCCTTCATAGACCCGGGGCTTCTGAAAGGCCTTTCCCTGTCCGCAGACCCCATTCCCACCTTCCACGCCATGCAGGAAAGCTGCACCTCCGGTACCCTGGTGGTGCCTTCGGTGGGGGCAGGCACCGCCAACACGGAATTTGAGGTGCTGACGGGGATGCGGATCCGTTATATGGGCCCCGGAGAGTATCCTTACAAAACCATTCTGAAAAAGACCACCTGTGAAAGCCTGCCCTACGTGCTGCGGGAGCTGGGCTACAGCTCCCACGCCATTCACAACCACAGGGGCTCCTTCTACAACCGGGACACCATCTTTTCCCAGCTGGGCTTTGATACCTTCACTTCGGTGGAATATATGAACAATGTGGAAGTGACCCCGAGAAACTGGGAGAAGGACAATGTTCTGGTCTCCCAGATCACGGCGGCCCTGGATTCCACCGAAGGGCAGGATATGGTGTTCACCATTTCCGTCCAGGGCCATGGGAAGTACCCGGAAAAGGCCCGCTACACCCAGGAAGAGCTGGCGGTGACGGTGGTGGACGGCGTGGAGGACGAGGGGCAGAAAAACGCCCTGGAATACTACATACAGCAGCTTTATGAGATGGACCTCTTCCTGGCGGACCTGCTGGCCACCCTGGAGGAGTACGATGAGGAATGCATCCTGGTGGCCTACGGGGATCACCTGCCGGTGCTGGACGATCTGACGGAGGACGACTTGAAGACCAATTCCCTGTACAAGACGGAATATGTCATCTGGAGCAACAGTTCTTCGGTGCTTCCCCAGGACGAGGATCTCATCGCTTATCAGTTGGGGGCGGTGGCTCTGGAAAAGGCCGGGATCTCCGGCGGCGTTTTCAGCAGCTATCACCAGGAGCGGCGCCATTCCTCAGGCTATCTGGAAGACCTGAAGCTGCTTCAGTACGATATGCTCTACGGGAAGAGATACGCCTGGGGCGGCAGCAATCCTTTTGTGGCCACGGACATCCAGATGGGGGTGCTGGAAATCTCCCTCAGCAAGGTGCTGCCCATCGGCGATTGGGTGTATCTGCGGGGGAACAACTTCACGCCTTACAGCAAGGTCACGTTCCGGGAGGAGATCCTGGATACTATCTTTGTCAATCCTTACCTGGTGAAGGTGGAGGCGGACCAGGTGGCCAGCCTGGACCTGGAGGATTACGGCGTCAGCCAGGTGGGTAAATACAATACGGTAATGTCTACGGTAAAGGCGGAGCTTTCTTATGTGGAATAGTACGGAAAAAACGGGCCTGAAAGAGGCCGGAAGAGAAGGGGTCCGATACGTGAAGGCGGATCCCAGCGGGAATGTCACCCTCATCGTGGCGGACCCGGTGCCCCGGGAAGCGCAGGGCGCCCTGGCCCGGGCCATTATGGCCCGGGATCCCCAGGTGGAGCAGGTGGGCTTCCGGGAGACGGCGGCGGCGCCGGGAGCGGCGGGACGGCTGCAGATGATGGGAGGCGAGTTCTGCGGCAACGGTTCCCGGAGCTTTGCGGCCATGCTGGCCCTGGGAGCCGGGGACGGCGGCAGGCCTTCGGGCTTTCGGGAAAAGAAAAAGGAGCTGGTGATAGAGGTTTCCGGGCATCCCGGGGTCCTTACGGCGGAGGTGGAAAATCTGGGAGAGCCGGACGCCTGCACCGTAGAGGTGGGCATGCCCCTGCCTCTGGAGCTTCGTCACGGCGGGGGCTCTTCTTTGGGGCCTTACAGCATTGCGGTCTTTGAAGGGATCGTCCACGTGCTCCTGTGGGGCCGGACCCCTTCGGAGGAGGATTTCCCTCTGGTGAGGGAGCTGCTGGAGCAAAAGGAGAAGCTGCGGGCCGATTGCTGGGGCGTCATGTTTTACGACAGGGGCAGGGATTTTATGACGCCTCTGGTCTATGTGCGGGGGCCGGATACTAAAGTGTGGGAAGGCAGCTGCGGCTCCGGCTCCGCGGCGGCGGCCTGCGCCCTGGCGGAGCTGGAAGGGGCGGAGCAAAAGAGCTTTCAAATCGCACAGCCCGGCGGCGTGCTTTCCGTAAGGACGGAATGGTCCCGCCACCGGAAGGCCCTCTATCTGGGAGGAACGGTGAAGCTGACGGAGACCGGCGTCTTTCCCCTATGAGGAGAACAAATGCCGTTGACGGCGGGGCTCCGGCACGGTATGATAAGAGAGACGGAGGGGCGGTTTTTTTCGCACCCGCATCCGTCTTTATCTGCAAGGAGGAGAGCCATGGCATTTTTTGATAAGGTATCGGAGCTGGCGGCACAGGCCACACAAAAGACGGAATCTCTGGTGGAAAACGGAAAGACGAACCTGGAGATCGGTAAGTATAAGAGACAGGCAAAGGAGCTGGCGGCCCGGATTGGTTTCACCGTCTATGGGCAATATGAACGGGGAGAAGCGGTGCCGGAGGATGTGACGGAGCTCTGCGGCCAGATCCGGGAGCTGGAGGAGACCATTGAGAAGCTGCAGGCAGAGCTGGCGCCCAGAGTGACGCCGGAAGCCGCCCAGAGAGGCACCGGGGAAGCTGTGGCGGAGAACTTCTGTCCCGACTGCGGCGGACAGGTGGGGCCGGGGATGAAATTCTGCCCCCATTGCGGCAGGCCCCAGTAACAGGCTCCAAAAAGCACAGGAATCGAAACCAAAAGCGGAGGGAAGCAGGGATGAAAAAGCTGTTTAAAACAATGAAGGAATGCTTTGAAAAGCAGGAGGATATGGTGCTGGTCACCGTCATTGCCGGCCACGGCTCCACACCCAGAGGGGCAGGGGCCAGGATGCTCCTCAGCCGGGGCGGCGCTTTCTGCGGCACCATAGGCGGTGGCGCCGTGGAATACAGGTCCCAGCAGATGGCGGTGGAGGTGCTGGAGGAAAAGCGTTCCTTCACCAAGGGCTTCCGGCTGGCCCCCAACCAGATCGCAGATCTGGGGATGATATGCGGCGGAGACGTAGTGGTGTATTTCCAGTACATCCACGGCAAAGACGCCGCCATGACGGCCCTCTGCGACAAGGCGCTGGACTGCCTGACCCACTATGAGAACGCCTGGCTAATCACGGACATTACGGACGAGACCGCCTGGAGCATGGGCATCTGCACCGAGGACGGCGTAGTGGTGGGGCCGGAACTGAAGGATGTGAAGCCTCTGCTGTGCAGCAAGGCGGTGCAGGTGGAGCTGGAGGGCAAGCGTTATTACAGCGAGCCTTTTGTCAATGCAGGCAGGGTATACATTTTCGGCGGCGGCCATGTGGCCCAGGAGCTGGTGCCGGTCCTGGCCCATGTGGATTTCCGCTGCGTGGTCTTCGACGAGCTTCCGGAGTTTGCCAGCAAAGAGCTGTTCCCTCAGGCGGAGGCCACCGTGGTGGGAGATTTCAACAACATCTTTGAGACCGTCAGCATCACGGCGGAGGATTACATCGTCATCGTCACCCGGGGACACAAGTACGATTACCAGCTGGAGGCCCAGGCCCTCCGGACGGACGCTTACTATATCGGCCTCATCGGCAGCCGGACCAAAACGGCCAAACATGCAGAGATGCTGAAGGCGGAGGAAGGCTTCACCGATGCGGACATCGCCCGTATTTACACCCCCATCGGCATTCCCATCAAGGGGGAAACGCCGGGCGAGATCGCCATCAGCATTGCCGGGGAAATGATACGGGTCCGGGC
>JAUNBO010000107.1 GCA_030527065.1 Bacillota bacterium
CTGGATGGTGATGAGAGGCATCATGGCCACCATGGCCACCAGTCCGAAGGCGTCTGTCAGGATGTTCCCTCCCAGGGCCTGGCTGGCTCCCATGGCAAAGGGCAGCATGAAGGTGGCCGTCATGGGGCCGGAGGCCACGCCGCCGGAATCGAAGGCCACGGCGGTGAACAGAGGCGGCACAAAGAAGGAAAGGAACAGTGCCACCCCATAGCCCGGCACCAGGAACCAGAAGATGGACACTCCCGTCAGCACCCGCACCATGGCCAGGCCCATGGCGATGGACACCGCCACGGAAAGGCTGAGCCGTATGGCGCTGGCCGATATGGTACCGGAGCTGATCTCCTCTACCTGCTTCTCCAGAACGTAAACCGCCGGCTCAGCGGAGATGGTGAACCACCCCATCACCATGGCCAGGGGAATCAGCATATAGGGGGTGGCGCTTGCACCCATGGACATGCCCAGAGCGGTCCCCATGGAGGAAAAGCCCACGTTCACTCCCGTAAGGAAGAGCACCAGGCCGATGTAGGTATACCCTATTCCGAAACAAATCCTCAGGAAGGGCTGCCCCGGCATGCGGAAGAACAGGAGCTGGAAAATCAGGAAAATCCCCACGATGGGAGCCAGGGCCGTGGCCATTTCCAGCAGATAATGGGGGATCTCCGCCACATAAGAGCGTCCCAGTTCCGCCGTGTCCCCCCAGGCCGCCACTCCCGCCGCCGAAGCGGTGCTGTCCCCTTCATAAAGGAAGCCCAGTATGAGAACGGTTATGATGGGCCCTATGGAGCACAGAGCCACCAGCCCGAAGCTGTCCGCCTCCGCTTTTTCATCGCTTCGTATGTTGGCGACGCCCACGCCGAAGGCCATAATGAAGGGCACTGTCATGGGGCCAGTGGTGACGCCGCCGGAATCGAAGGCCACGCTGAGGAAGTCTCTGTCGGAGAAAGCCGCCAGCAGGAAGGTCGCAGCGTAAAAAAAGAGCAGCAGCCAGCGAAGCTTGATCCCCAGAAAGATGCGGAGCATGCACATGGCCAGAAAAAAACCCACGCCCACGCCTACGGTAATGACCAGGACCATATTATCTATATGAGGAGCGATTTCCGCCAACACCTGCAGGTCCGGCTCCGCTATGGTGATGGCAAGCCCCAGCAGGAAGCTTACGGGGAGGATCATCCAGAGGTTTCTGGATTTTGTGAGCGCTGTACCGATCCTGCTGCCGATGGGAGTCATGGAGGTCTCCGCCCCCAGGGTGAAAAAGCCCATGCCCATGATCAGCAGCACGGCGCCCATCAGGAAGGACAGCATGAGGTCTGTGGAAACGGGGACGAAGGTAAAGCACACCAGAATGACAATGAAAGTGATGGGCAGTACCGATGTTACAGACTCTCTTGTCTTTTCCCTCAAGATGGTTTTGTCGCTCATGAATACCTCGCTTTCCCGTGACAGGCCAAAGTTTGCCGAAGAGTACAACTCGTAAATTTATTATACAAAAAAAGGGAAAGTATTACAAGGAATTTATGACCGAATCTATCCAGTCCCCGGACAACAGCGATTTCACCGACCATAGCTTTCCTGTGATTGCAATGCCGGCGGCCGGCGCATAAACCACGCGCCGGCCGCCATATTTCTCTCGGTTCATACCGGAGAACACCTATTTAGTACAGATTGGCAAAGATCTCCCGGATCTCTTCCTTCTCCAGGAAAACGTAGTTGTTGGCCAGGAGCCGCTGCTGGTTGGCGATGGTCATTTCGGTGAATTCGTCTATCTGGGCCTCTACCATGCCGTATTCTCTCAGGGGCTTCTTCACGATGAGCTTGTTCAGGAACGCCTCCAGCTCGCCGTAGACGTCTCCCTTGGGGTCGCAGCCCAGGGCGTCGGCCAGGATCTTGTCGCAGGAAGCTAACTTCCCATCGGGATCCTTCCGCTTGTACATCTTGAAGACCTCGGTGAAGAACTGGTAGTTGGCTTCGCCGTGGGGCACATGGAACGCGCCGCCGATGCTGTAGGACAGGGCGTGGACTGCGGCGCAGCCGGCGTTTCCGAAAGCGATGCCCGCATAGTTGGACGCCAGGAGGAACTCCTTCATGTACTTGAATCTCTCGTCCTCTCCCTTGGCCACGATCTCCTTGTAGCCGTCCATGATCATGCGGATGGCTTCCAGAGAATACATCTCCGTGAAGGGGCTGGCTTTGGGAGACAGATAAGACTCTATGGCGTGGATGAGAGCGTCTATGGAGCTGGTGACGAAGACCTTGTAGGGCAGGCCCTTCATTGTCTCAGGAATGAGAACGGCCACGTCCGCATAGGTCTGGTCCACGGCAATGCCCTTCTTGGTGTGGAGGGATTTGAGCTCGGCGATGGCCACGTTGGTGACTTCGCTGCCGGTGCCGCAGGTGGTGGGCACGGCGATGAGGGTCTTTTCCTTCACAGGAGCCGCCGCTCCGGTGTAGAGATCCAGCACCTTGCCGGGATACTTCAGGGCAAGGACCTTGCAGATGTCCAGGATGGTGCCGCCGCCGAAGGCGATGATCCGGTCGTAATCGTACTGGGACATTTCCTTGTAGATGCCGTCCATCATTTCATCGGAGGGCTCTCCCATGCCGTAATTTTCCTGGTAGACCACGTTGGTCTCTATGCCCAGGGGCTGCACATAGGGCTCATACAGCCATTTGTTGGTGAGTATCACGTCCCTCTTGCCGACATTGAACTCCTGGTGGAATTCCTTGAACGTCTCAAAATAGTAGACCTTGGGGACCAAACGTAATGCAAGCATTTTCCTCTTACCTCCTAATACTTCTGACGAAATCTCTTTTCAAATTCGTCCGCTAATTCGGCGCGGAAATCCGGATGGGCGATGTCTATGAGACGCCGGGCCCTGGTCCTGAGATTCTGCCCCTTCAACTGAGCGATGCCGTACTCTGTGATGACATAATCCACATCGTTCCTGGATGTGGTGATGGCGGCTCCCTCCGTAATGAGGGGAGTGATCTTGGAAATGCGGGTGCCGTCTTTCTTAATGGTGAGGGAAGGCATGGCGATGATGGCCTTGCCCTTGCCGTCCTCGCTCATGGCGGCGCCGCGGACAAAGTCCACCTGCCCGCCTACGCCGGAAAACTGCTTCAGCCCCATGGAATCCGCCACCACCTGGCCCTGCAGGTCCACCTGGATGGCCGAGTTGATGGAGATGAGGTTGTGCTGCTTCATGATGACGGCGGGATGGTTCACATAGTCCACCGGACGCACTTCCACCGCCGGGTTGTGGTCCACAAAATCGTAGAGCTTCCGGGTGCCCATAAGGAAGGTGACCACCATTTTCCCCTGATCGAAGTTCTTCTTCGCATTGGTGATGACGCCCTTCTCAAACAGGGCCACGGTGCCGTCGGCGATCATTTCAGAGTGGATGCCCAGGTCCTTCTTGTCCCCCAGGAACATCATGACGGCGTCGGGAATGCCGCCGATGCCCAGCTGCAGGGTGGCTCCGTCCTCAATGAGAGAAGCACAGTTGGAGCCGATCTTCTCCTCTACCTCAGAGCATTTGAGGCCCGGGTTCTCCGCCAGCTCTTCGCTGGCCTCCACGATGTGGGTCAGCTCCGAAACATGGAGCTTTTCTCCGTAGGTATACGGCATGCGGTCATTGACGTGAGCGATGATCACCTTGGCGGACTTGGCGCTCTGATAGGTGTAATCCACAGAGGTCCCCAGGCTCACATAGCCCTCTTCGTCCGGCGGAGAGACCATGGTGACCAGGGCGTCGCAGGGAATGACGCCTCTCCTGATGAGGATGGGATATTCGTGGAAGAAGCAGGGGGTGTAATCCCCCCTGCCGTCGGCGATGGCCCCCCGGGTGCCGCCGCCGCAGAAGATGAGATCGCAGCGGAAGTTCTTCTCATACTCGGGTCTGGTGTAGACGCCGGGGCTCAGGGTGACCATGTGGTGAATGGTGACGTCCCTGTAATCCTCCGCATGGGCCACCAGGGCATTGACCAGCAGCTGCGATTCGCCGACGCAATGTCCAAAAAAGACGTGATCGCCGCTCTTGATGCTCTTAATGGCGTCCTCCGGCGTACAAAGCTTACTTTTATAATCCTCTTGCCAGCTCAAATTTCAGATACCTCCTTTTCCAAACCATCAATGATTTTTTCCGTGTGACTTTCGTCCCACATCTTATACAGCATTTTTTTGAAGGTGAATTGAGAATGGGATGCGCAGCAGGCGGTGCAGCCGCCTATGACCAGGAGCAGGTCATAAAGGACGCCCTCCTCCGCAACAGAAAACTCCATCCGGTCTTTAAAATGCTCCTGCAGCCTTTGAAAAGCCTTTCCTCTGTCGTATCTGGGATTGCATCCGCCGCAAAACCTGACGCCGCACTTCATCCGCCATTCTCCATGAGTAAAAATCAGGCGGCAGGGTAGTCCCCCGCCGCCTGCCGGTGACTGAAGCTATTTGATGCCCGCGATGGCCTTGGCAAGAGCCTTCTTGCCTTCGATGTTGCCCTGACGCGCGATCATGATGCGCTGGGCCTGGGGAGAACCGGCGCCGTGCATGGACTCGGTCCTGTAACCTACAGCGGAGGAACCCAGGCAGATGTTCTCCAGGAAGCGGAGGATCCTCTGCCGGTCTTCCGTACTGGCCACCGGGGAAGCCTTGAAGTATTTCTGGCAGACGTCGCCGATGGTGCCGCCGTCCTTCAGGACGGGGGTGTCGGACTTGAAGTCCACGGCGGAAGGCATGGTGACCATGAGGCCGCCGGCGATGTCCTCCGCCAGCCGGACGATCTCGTACGGGAAGCGGGTGACGTTCTGCTTGCAGACGTTGGCCAGCAGCAGGTCTATCTGATAGTTGCCGGCTTCTGTGGGATATCCTTCCGCAGAGCAGGCGATGCCGCAGCAGTAGAGAGTCTCGTTCAGGTGAGTCATCTCTATGAGCTTATCCTTTACATGGGAGGCCTTGTTGGCGCCGTTGTAATCCGCCGCCAGGGCAGCCGCACCGATGATGACGTCGCCTACGCCGACCTTGCAGCCGCCGTAGCTCTGACGGTGATAACCGGCGAAGCGCTCTACCAGCATGCCGGAGAAATCGTACTCTTCGCACATGAAAACTCTTTCCCAGGGAACGAATACGTTGTCGAAGACCACCAGGGCTTCCTGGCCGCCGTATTCCTTGTTGCCCAGGTCTATGTCCGCATTGGGCTCTTTCTTTCTGGTATCGCAGGACTGGCGTCCGTAGATCATGAACAGGCCTTCCACATCGGAGGGGACCGCAAAGCAGACTGCGTATTCCTTGTCCGCTTCTGTCATGGTCTGGGTGGGCATGACGATGTGCTCGTGGGAGTTGATGCAGCCGGTCTGGTGGCACTTGGCGCCTCTGACCACGATGCCTTTGTCGTTCTTTTCCACGATGCGGAGGAACAGATCCTTATCCTCCTGGGCGCTGGGAGCCTTGGAGCGGTCGCCCTTGGGGTCTGTCATGGCGCCGTCCACGGTCCAGTCGTTCTCCTGGACCATTTCCAGGTACTTCTTGAATCTGGCATGATACTCCGTGCCATACTTCTTATCAGTTTCATAAGTGGTGGAGAATACGGCGTTGAAAGCGTCCATTCCCACGCAGCGCTGGAAGCAGGAAGCGGTCTTCTGTCCGCAGAGACGCTGCATCTTTACCTTCTTCCGGAGATCGTCGGCACTCTGGTGCAGATGTCCGAAACGGTTGATGGTCTTGCCGGTGAGGCTGGATTTTACCGTCATCAGGTCTGCATACTGGGGATCGTGGGCCAGATCGTATGTAACGGCCACGCAATTGATGGAAGGACGTATCATGGGATGATCCACAAAATTGTCCACCTTTTCACCAAACATGTACACTCTGGTATTCAGCTTCCTTAGGCTTTCGATGTACTGAGCTCCTGTCATTAACATGATATACCACTCCTTTTTAATAATAATATTTTGCGGCGGTGCGGGGAGCGGGAACTTCCGTTCCTTCACACCAAAAGATTAACTGTAACAATTATTAACTTATGCAAGAATTGTGCCGGTTTTTTGCACAATTTTGAGAATCTTCTGCGGACGGCCTTTCTAAACCTCTTTATTCAGGATTTTTCTTGCCATATCCAGCAAATCCTCACTTATTGAGGTGTCCAGCACCACATCCTTCACCTCTGGAACTTCTTCCATCAGTGTAGTTTTCACCACATCCTCCACCGTATATTGGGCGGAAGGGCAGCCGGCGCAGCTCCCCAGCAGTCTCACTTTTGCGACTCCATTCTCATAAGCGACAAGAGCGACCCCGCCATAGTGGGCCGCCAGCAGGGGATCCACTTTTTCCTTCAATACCTTCTCAATTTTTTCCTTCAACGTTCAGCACCTTCTTTCCTCGTTCAGGTTCAGTATAATGTATACACTGCGGATTATCAAGGGAAAC
>JAUNBO010000108.1:0-2758 GCA_030527065.1 Bacillota bacterium
CTGAGGCTTTCCGACCCCACCGCCTCCTGCTCCAGCAGCTCCACGGCGTCCACCTTGTCGGCCTCGGCCTCCCCCGGCTCCCAATGAAGCAAGACGCCGCCTCCCGCCGCCAGACAGACCAAGAGCAGAGCCCCCAGCCCCAGAGCCTTCCGGTTTTCGGAAAACCTCCTCCGGGACCCGCCGGCAGCGGCAGGGAAGAAGCCGTTCCCGGAAGCCCCCCCTCCGGCCCGGCCCCGGCCGGCGGAAGGCCTTTTCCTTCTGAGGCTGCCGGGAAACAGGCCCAGCTCCTCTGCAAATTCTGTTTTCGTCCTCTTCACAGAGGACCCTTTCCTTCCGGCCTCCTGCTCCGGGCAGGGACAGGCCTCCAGAAAGCTTGTCAATTCCGGCGGCTCCGGCTCTTCCATCTCCCGGAAGAAGCCGGGCTCAAAGCCCTCCTTGTCTATGGCCTCCTGCAAAAGCTCATTCAACGGCCCGGATGTGCCGAGCCTTTTTTCCGTCTGCTTTTTTCTTGTCATTTTCGTCCTGTCTCCTCTTGCCAAGCCCCGCTTCCTCCGCCAATTTCCCCAGGTTCCTTAAGGCCCTGTAATGCCAGGTGAGAACGGTGTTGTAATTGACGTTCAGGATCTCCGCGATTTCCTGAAGCGGTATTTCATAATAGTGGTGCAGAAGGATGATTTGAGTAAACTCCGGCCTCAGCTTATCGATGAGGCTCAGCATTTCCCTGGTGTCCTCTTCCCGTATAAGAGCTTCAAAGTCGCAGGGGGCGCCCTGGATTTTCGCCAGGTCTTCCATGGGCATTGAAATCACAGGTCCCCTTTGCTTCTCCTTTCTGTAATGGTCCCGCAGCTTGTTTTTGCTGATGGCCAGCAGCGCTCCTTCCAGGTCCTCATACTGACGTATCAGCTCCAGCTTCTCCCAACAGGCCGCCATGGTTTCCTGTACCATATCCCGGGCAGTCTCTTCGTCCCGGCATAAGGTGTAGAGAAAGCGGAACAACTTCCGATACTGGCTGAATACCCTTGCTTCAAAAAATTTTCGTTCTTCGCTGGTTCTGTCCATTTTCAGTCGCCTGATTTCCTTCCTATCAGATTTAGAATAAGGTCATCTGGTCCGATTCCGGCAGATTTTCAAGAGCGCCGCAGGCTTGTAACGCCTCCATGGCCGTGCGGTTCAGCCCCGTCCGCTCCCTCAATTCCTCCAGAGAAAAAAAGGCTCCCTTACAAACTTCTTCTGCCAGCTTCCTGGCGGCATTCTCCCCTATGCCGCTCAACGCACAAAAAGGCAAACGTATTTTTCCCTGCTCCAGAATAAACTTGGTCCCGTCCGATTTTTGCAATTCCACAGGTAATAACGCAATATCCCGGGCGTACATTTCAAGTGCAAGCTCAAAAACTACGATTTCGTCCATTTCTTTTGCCGAGGCCTCTTTCCCCTTTGCCAGGGTTTCCTTCATTCTCTCCAATATGCTCCGGGGCCCCCGGGAGATGACCTCCCAGTTGAAATCCTTCGCCTTGATGGTGAACAGAGCGGCATAAAAGGCCTGGGGATAATACACCTTGTAATACGCCATGCGGTAGGACATGAGGGTGTAGGCCACGGCGTGGGCCTTGGGAAACATGTAGCTGATCCGGCGGCAGGATTCTATGTACCAGTCCGGCACCCGGTTTTCCTTCATCAGCGCCGCATCCTTCTCGCTGACGCCCTTCCCCTTCCGCACCTTCTCCATGATGTTGAAGGCGCTCTCCGCCGGCACCCCCTTGATGATGAGGTAGTTCATGATGTCGTCCCGGGTGGAGATGGCGTCGCTTATGGAGGCCTCCCCGCTCTTGATGAAATCCTTGGCGTTGTTCAGCCACACGTTGGTGCCGTGGGAAAAGCCGGAAATGCGCACCAGGTCCGCAAAGCGGGTGGGGCGGATATCGTCCAGCATCTGGCGCACGAAGGAGGTGCCGAATTCCGGGACGCCGTAGCTGCCGTGGGTAAAGGGGTAATCCGGGTCCCGGATGTCCAGGGCCTCCGTTCCCAGGAACAGGCTCATTACCTTCTGATCCCCCAGGGCGATGCTTAAGGGATCCACCCCCGTCATATCCCGGAGCATCCGGAGCATGGTGGGGACGTCGTGGCCCAGGATGTCCAGCTTCAGCAGGTTTTTATCTATGGAGTGATAATCGAAGTGGGTGGTGACAACGCCTGAGCTGCTGTCGTTGGCGGGGTGCTGGATGGGGCAGAAATCGCAGATCTCCTTATCCCGCGGCACTATGATGATGCCGCCGGGGTGCTGGCCCGTGGTCCTGCGGATGCCGGTGCAGCATTCCGTCAGCCGGTCCGCCTCCCATTTGTTCACCGGCTCCCCCCGGCCCTCAAAATATTTCCGCACGAAGCCGTAGGCGGTCTTGGACTCCACGGTGCTGATGGTCCCGGCCCGGAACACATTCTCCTTCCCGAAGATCTCCTCCACGTATTTGTGGGCCTGGGTCTGGTATTCCCCGGCAAAGTTCAGGTCTATGTCCGGCTCCTTGTTTCCCTCAAAGCCCAGGAAGGTTTCAAAGGGAATGTGAAAGCCCTCCTTCCGCAGAGGAGCGCCGCAGAGGGGACAGCTTTTGTCCGGCAGGTCCGCACCGCAATCATAGCTGCCGTCGGTGATGAATTCCGTATGATAGCAGCCTTCCCGGGAGCATATGTAATGGGGCGGCAGGGGATTCACCTCGGTGATCCCCGCCATGGTGGCGGCCAGGGACGAGCCCACAGAGCCCCGGGA
>JAUNBO010000108.1:2858-6181 GCA_030527065.1 Bacillota bacterium
CCCAGATAGGCGAACTCCGCCAGCATTTCCTCCGTGGTGCGGAAATACAGGCCCTCGTCGCTGTCCTCCACGTCCTTGTAGCCCTGGCCCGCCATGAGAATGCGGCGGTACAGGGCTTCCTCCGGCTCCAGATAGTGAGCGTCGCAGGTGGCCGCCACCGGCTTCCCCAAAGCCTTCCCCAGCTCCACGATGCGCCGGTTCAGCTCCCGCAGCCCCTCTTCATCGGGGACCTTTCCCCCCCCCACCAGAAAGCGGTTATTGCACAGGGGCTGAATCTCCAGATAATCGTAAAAGGAAGCGATCTCCCGGAGCCTTTCCTCCGGCTCCCCTGCCAGCAGGGCCTGGAACAGTTCCCCCGCCTGACAGGCGGAGCCTATGATAAGCCCCTCCCGGTGGGCCTCCAGTACGCTGCGGGGCAGCCGGGGCCTGCGGTAAAAATACTCTATGTGGGAAAGGGAGACCAGCCGGTACAGGTTTTTCAGGCCCTTCTGGTCCGCCGCCAGAAGGATGATGTGGAAGGTGCCGTCGGACTTGAAATCTATGGGGGCGCCGGGCTCCTGTCCGCTGTCGTCCAACAGATAGCCCTCCATGCCGTAGATCACCTTTATGTCCCCGCCGCCCTTTTTGTTCTCCTTCTCGTTCATCATATCGGGAAAGCTCTGGATGACCCCATGGTCTGTCACCGCCACGGCCTTGTGCCCGAAATCTCTGGCGGTCTTTACCAGCAGGGGAGCGTGGATGAAGCCGTCCATGTTGCTCATGCGGGTATGGGCGTGGAGCTCCACCCGCTTTTCCTCCGCCAGGTCTCTGCGGCCTTGAACCGGCAGCTTTGTAATGTCCCGGCCCACCACTATGAGGGCGGAAGCAAAGCTGTCGTACTCCACCTTCCCCCGGACCCGGAGGCAGCAGCCCGGCTCCGCCTTTTCCTGAAAGGCCTGCCAGTCCGCCTCTTCCAGAAAGAGCTTTACGCAGGTGGAATCCGTCTTGTCCGTCAGGATAAAGCTGCCGGCGCAGCGGCCGTTCCGGGTCTTGCGCATGTCCACCTTGGAAACGATCCCTTCCACCGTCACCTGGCCGTCCTCCCGCCGGAGGCTGCCGATGGGAACGGGCTCTTCCTTCACGCCCCTGCCCAGGAGCTTTTCCGGCGAGGGCTTTCCCGGGGCTTTCCGCACCTTCTTTGCCGCCGCTTCGGAGGAAACCTTCAGCGCCTGCGCCTCCTCCGCCTCCATCTCCTGCAGCTTCTTTTCATACGCTTCCTTATCGTTTTCAAATACGATCTTCTTTTTCAGCCCGAAGTTTTGCAGCAAGAAGCGGGCGAAGGGCTCCGAAGCCCGCTCCGTAAGGGCCGCCGCCGCCGTCTCCCCCAGGACCGGCAGCACAAAGGCGTCCTCCCGGCAGAAGCAGCGGTCCCGGCAGATGCTCTTTCCCAGAGCCGCGGCCTCTCCGTTGCAGGCCCTGAGCATGTGATCCACCGACCCTTTCAGGATCTCTTCCTCTGAGAGGATCACGTCTTCATAAAGGAACAGAAATTCCACGCCCTTCAGCTGGGAAAACTCATTTTTAAGGAGCTCTTCCATGCGGCAGACGTCTTCGAAAGGAACAATAAAATTGAGACAGACCTCCACCACAAGGATTTTCCTGTCCTTGTCGATGAAAGTCCGCCTGACACTATACCGGCAGGCCTCTTTCAGATGCCTGCCGATACGGTTCCAGTGAATGCTGCGTTCCATCAGATCCTTCACGCTGCCTGCTTCCTCTTTCTGTATGCTCTGCCTGTTACTGCGGGCCGGCGCCCTCCTGGCCGGCAAGGGCCTCGTCCTTTACCAGCTCTTTGATAGAGGCGGCCAATCCCGCCAGCCCCTGTATCTCCGAAGGGACGATGATCTTTGTGGCCTTTCCGTCGGCTGCTGCCTCAAAGGATTCCAGGCTCCGCAGGGCAATGACCTCTTTGTTGGGCCGGGCTTCCACTATCATGCGGATACCGTCCGCCGTAGCCTGCTGCACCAGCCGGATGGCCTCGGCCTCGCCTTCCGCCTTGCGGATGGCCGCTTCCCGGGCCGCTTCCGCTTCCAGGATGACCGCTTCCTTCTGGCCCTCGGCGATGAGGATGGCGGACTTCTTTTCGCCCTCGGCGATGAGGATGGCTTCCCGCCGCTCTCTTTCCGCCCGCATCTGCTTTTCCATGGCCGCCTGGATGTCTCTGGGAGGCGTGATGTTCTTCACTTCCACCCGGTTGATTTTGATGCCCCAGGGGTCTGTGGCTTCGTCCAGCACCAGGCGGATCTTTGTATTGATGAGTTCCCGGCTGGTGAGGGATTCATCCAGCTCCAGCTCGCCGATGATGTTTCTTAAAGTGGTGGCGGTGAGATTCTCTATGGCCGCCATGGGGTTGGCCACGCCGTAGGCGTAGAGCTTGGGGTCCGTGATCTGGAAATAGATGACCGTATCTATCTCCATGGTGACATTGTCCTTGGTGATGACGGGCTGGGGCGGGAAATCCACCACATGCTCCTTCAGGGACACCCGGCGGGACACCTTGTCTATGAGGGGGATCTTGAAATGCAGTCCCACCTGCCAGGTGCCGTTGTAGGCCCCCAGCCTTTCTATTACATACGCATTGGCTTGCGGCACTATCCTGATGTTGGTGACCACCAGGGCCACTATCACTATGATCAGCAAGACGATGCCGATGGAGTTCAAAATAAAGTCCATTCTCTTATCCCTTTCCCTTTCCTTTAAATAATACCTGTCCCTTTATTGAGAGAGGCCGCTTTCCTGCTCCGGAGCCCCTTCCGGGACCACTATGAGCTTTACGCCCTCCACCCGGAGGATGCGCACTCTGGTGTTTTCCGCCACGGTCTGGTCCGGCTGCTCCGCCAGGGCCGTCCATATCTGTCCCGCGGCTTTTACCTGGCCGGTAGAGAAGGGCTCTATGGCTTTCACCACCACTCCCAATTCTCCCGCCAGGGCGTCTACGTTGGTCTTCACCTTGCCTATCTTCAGCTTCTTTTCCGCCAAAGGCTTGGTAAAGTACAACAGGACCACGGATACGACAAAGAAGACGATGATCTGCAGGACCGTCCCTCCTCCCAGCCATACCACCACTGCGGCGCAGACGGCGCCGATGGTGAACCAGATGGTGAGAAGCCCCAGAGTAACGGCTTCCACTATGGCGAAGAGGATGGCGATGCCTATCCATATGACCGAAGCGTCGATTGTAAGGCCAAAGATCTCCATATCCCTTTTCCCCTTTCTTTCCCTTTTCTCTTCTTTTATTTTAACATATGCGGCAGGATTCTACAAACCCATATTTGCAAAAGACT
>JAUNBO010000109.1:0-2212 GCA_030527065.1 Bacillota bacterium
TTTTCGAACCCAAACTCTGTGAGTCGAGCCGTAAAATTCTCTGGGACGAGGACAGTCCGGCAAACCGCCCCCCTGGCGCCCCATGAAAAGTAACATTTATTCCTGAACTTTTCCGGGGCCGCCTTTGCAGAGGCGGAGCTGGCCGCAGGCGGCGTCGATGTCCGCGCCCAGGCTCCTCCGCAGGGTGACGGGGACGCCCCGGCGTTCCAAAAGGACCTTGAAGGCTTCGGCGGTCTTTCTGTCGGAGCCTTTCCAGGGGGTTTCCGACACCGGGTTCAGAGGAATCAGATTTACATGGCAGAGCATCCCCGAAAGCCGGTTCGCCAACTCTTCCCCGTGAGCAGGCTGGTCGTTGAAGCCCTCTATGAGCGCATACTCAAAGGTGACCCTCCGGCCTGTCTCCTGACCGTGCTCCCGGCAGGCGGCCAGAAGCCGGTCCATCTGGTACTGACGGGCCACGGGCATCAGGCGGCTGCGGAGGCTCTGGTTGGGAGCGTGGAGGGACACCGCCAGATTGACCTGGGGGAACTCCCGGCGGAGGCGCTCCATGGCGGGCAGAAGGCCGCAGGTGGAGACAGTGACGTTCCGGTAGCCCAGGGCAAGGCCCTTTTTTTCATGGATGAGACTCAAAAAACGGGCCAGGTTCTGGTAGTTGTCCAGGGGCTCTCCCGTGCCCATCACCACCACATGGCTGCATTTTTCTCCCGTGTCCTTCTCCATGGCGATGATCTCTTCCGCCATTTCTCCGGCGGTGAGGTTCCGGGAAAGGCCCTTCAGGGCGGAAGCGCAGAAGGCGCAGCCCATGCGGCAGCCGGCCTGAGAGGAAACGCAGGCGGAGTTTCCGTATTTGTATTTCATAAAGACGCTTTCCACGGCCTCACCGTCTTTGAAGCCCAGCAGGTACTTCCTGGTGCCGTCCCGGGAACGGCGGACCTGTAAAAGCTCTCCCCGTTCAATGTAAGCGGTCTCCTTCAGGAGCTCTCTCAGCTCCAGAGAAAGATCCGTCATTTCGTCAAAATCGTAAACTCCCCGGTAGAGCCAGGCGAAAATCTGCCCGGTCCGGTATTTCGGCTGCCCCAGCCCTGCCAGAAAGCCCGCCAGCTTTTCCGGCGGCAGGCTTTTGATATCTTCCTTCATTGGGTTTTCCCGTCCTTTCTTCATCATAAATCTAAAAGCATTATATCCTTCGGCGGGGCCGAAGAAAAGGCCTTTTTCCTGCAGACAGGAGGAGAAGGGGAAGAGAGAAAGAAAGGGAGAAGGGGAAAGAAGAAAGAAATGGTCAAATTTTCTTTTTTCCAGCCTTGCCCGGGGGCGGCCCTTCGTGTATAATGAAAAAAGAGAAGGGGGGCGGTTAAAATGGTGAAGCTGATAGTCGGCCGCAAAGGCACCGGCAAAACCAAAATGATGATAGAACTTGCCAACGAGGCCGTGGAAAAATGTGACGGCAGCGTGGTGTTCATGAATAAGAACAAAAGGCTCGTATACGATCTGAAGTATCAGATCCGAGTGGTCTGCATGGACGATTTCCCGCATATTACCAACATAGATGAGTATATCGGGTTCATCTACGGCATCATCAGTTCGGATCACGATCTTGAGATCATTTTTATAGATGGCATCATGCACCATAAGGACGTGCAGATCCTGGATATGGACGAATTTCTGGAGCGCCTGCGGAAGATTTCCCAGATGTATGAGGTGGACTTCATCGTCAGCATCAGCGCCGAGCTCCAGGAGCTGGGCAAGGCTGCGGAGGGCTGCGAGATCCTGCATAAATAAATGGGCGGACGCATAGAAAACAAGCTTATTTTCTGGGATATAGACGGTACCCTGCTTCATTGCGGGGACGATGGAAGGAGGGCCCTGAACCGGGCCTTTTTCCAGTTGTACGGAGTGGAAGACGCCTTTGCCGCCGCCAACATCGGCGGGGCCATGGACCACGCCATCCTCACCGGCATCCTGGCAGCCATAGGCGCCGGCCCGGAGGAACTGCCCAAGGTGGAGGCGGCCTACGGAGAAGCCCTGTGGACGGTGCTGGGGGAAGACCGGAAAAAGAGAGTCCTTCCCGGCGTGGAAGCTCTTCTTTCGGCCATCCATCAGGCGCCGGGAACGCACAATGCCCTGCTGACCAGCAATCTGCGCCTGGGGTCGGCTCTTAAACTTTCCTCCCTGGGACTGGAGAAGTGGTTCCTGCCGGAGTCCCTGTTGAATG
>JAUNBO010000109.1:2312-6147 GCA_030527065.1 Bacillota bacterium
CTCCGGCCGTCTGCGCCGCCTTTGCCCCGTCCCTGGTCGGCGGCTTCGGCGACGAGCCCGGAGAAAAGTGGGATGCGGCTCTGCGGGGCGTCGCCATGGCGGAAGCCCTGTGGGGCGCCGCCTTCCTGCCGGAAAACGTCTTTCTCATCGGCGACAGCCCCTACGACGTCCGCTGCGCCCGGCGTCTGGGCTTTTGCAGCGTGGCCGTGGCCAGCGGCTTTTCCTCTTATGAGACCTTGTCTGCGGAACGTCCCGACCATCTTTTGGAGACCTTGGCGGACACCCCCGGCCTGAAAAGGATTTTGAATCTCTGATTTACGCAAGTAAAAGTTTAGATTCAAGCTTCCCGGAAAAGGCTTTCAGGTTGCCGGCCGCCGGTAAAAAGCCTTTAAACGCAGGCACCCCATAAAAGCTGTTTCGGTCTCGGCCCGCAAATTGTATACAATAAGCAAAACAGGGACCGATATACCGGCTTTGCTCCTGCATTATCGTTGCATTTCCTTCCGGTGGTGCTAACATAGTAAAGGGCGGAGGCGGCAAGCCTGCTTCCCCGCACCGGACAACATGTGCGGGTCGGCCTTGAGACCCAGACAGCATGGAATGGGAGGATAAGAAGTTAAAATGGAAGCAAACGCCACGAGTTCCAAGGGGAGGAGCGGGCGAAAATCGATCATGCAGGGAAACGAAGCCTGCGCCAAGGGAGCCGTCTATGCCGGCTGCCGTTTTTTTGCGGGCTATCCCATCACGCCGTCCACAGAGATCATAGAGCTTTTGTCAGAGGAAATGATGAACGCAGGGGGCGTATTCATCCAGATGGAAGATGAGATCGCCTCCGCCTGCGCCATCTGCGGCGCCCGCTGGGGAGGGAAAAAGGCCATGACGGCCACCTCCGGGCCGGGCTTCACGCTGATGCAGGAAACCATCGGCTTTGCCGCAGTGACGGAGACCCCCGTGGTGATCGTAAACGTCCAGCGGGGAGGCCCTTCCACGGGCCAGCCCACCATGTCCTCTCAGCAGGATATTTACCAGGTAAGATACGGCAGCCACGGGGATTACGAGATCATCGCCCTGGCCCCCTCTTCCGTTCAGGAAATGTACGACTTCACAGTCCGGGCCTTCGAGCTTTCGGAGAAGTTCCGGACGCCGGTGGTGGTGCTGGCGGACGAGGTTGTGGGCCATATGCGGGAGAAGGTCATCGTCTACGAAGGGGAAAAGCAGATACGGGCGGGGCACCGCAGTTATGTGGTGTCGCCTCAGGAGGATTTCTACACCGGGGGCAACTCCATGGTGGAGGGCCAGCTCCACGATGAATACGGCCGGCGCATCGGCCATCTGGCCCAGGAGAGCGGCCAGTTCATCCGCTCCATCAACAGGAAGATCACGGACCACATAGACGAGATCGCCGATGTGGACAGCTTCTTCATGGAAGATGCGGACGTAGCCATAGTGGCCTACGGTTCTGTGGCCAGGCCCGCCACCAGCGCCGTCCGGCTTGTAAAGGGCATAAAAGAGGAAGCGGAGGAGAAGGTGGGGCGCTTCGGCCTCATAAAGAAGGTCTTTTCCCGCGGCAAGGGGACGGAAAGCCCCTACAGCCATCTGAAGCTGGGCCTGGTAAAGGTGAACAGCGTCTGGCCCTTCCCGGAGGCGGAGATACGCCGCCTGGCCGGCCATTGCAAATACGTCTTTGTGCCTGAGATGAACATCGGGAAATATTACAGGGAAATAGAGCGCTGCCTGCCGGAGTGCAGGGTGGTCTCTCTGCCGAAGGTGGGGGGAGAGCTCCATAAGCCCAAGGAGCTGCTGGCGGAGATAGAGAGGGTGGTGACGGCATGAACAGATTGATGGAACGTTATCTGAAGACGGACGCTCTGCCCACCTTGTTCTGCCCCGGCTGCGGCAACGGCATAGTGCAGAACGCCGCCATCGCCGCCGTGGACCGGCTGGGGATGCGTCAGGACATCGCCTGCGTCAGCGGCATCGGCTGCTCTTCCTGGATCCCCTGTTACTTCGCCATGGACGTGATGCACACCACCCATGGCCGTGCCCTTGCATTTGCCACCGGGCTCAAGCTGGCCCGGCCTGAAAAAGAGGTGCTGGTGTTCACCGGCGACGGAGATTGCATGGCCATCGGCGGCAATCATCTGCTCCATGCCTGCCGGAGAAACATAGATATGTGCGTCATTATGGTCAACAACTATATTTACGGCATGACAGGGGGACAAAAATCCCCGGCAACTCCTTACGGCCTCACCACCAAGACTTCTCCCTGGGGTTCCTACGACGAGCCCCTTCAGGGAGCGGAACTGGCCATGGACCTGGGCGCTACCTACGCGGCCCGGTGGACCACCGCCCATCCGGCCCAGCTTTCCAAGAGCATAGAGGCCGGCATAAAGCATAAGGGATTCGCATTTATCGAGGTGATTTCCCAGTGCCCCACCCAGAGCGGGAAAGAGCTCTACGGGACCAGGGACGCAGCGAAAATCGTCCAATACTTCAAAGAAAACAGCTGGAGCTACAAGCACGGCGTAAAGCCGCCGGAAGGAAAGATCGTGGTGGGGGTCCTCCGCCACGATAACGACAAAGGGGAATTCACGGAAAAAATGCTGGAAAAGCAAAAGGCGGTCCAGAGCTCCCGGAGCCGGAAGAAGGGGGGAGAAGGACAGTGAAAATAAGTGTGGACAATGTCCGCTGCAAGGGCTGCGGCATCTGCATCGGGGTCTGCCCCAAGAAGGTATTTGAACGGTCCAAAAAGCGCAACAGCTACGGCTCTCCGATGCCGGAGCCGGCCAGGGCCGGCGAGTGTATAGGCTGTCGGCTGTGCGAGCAAATGTGTCCGGATGCGGCCATCAACGTGGAAGAAGAGGCCCGGGCCCCGGAGAGAAAGCAAAAAAAGCAGGACGCTGAGGAGGAGTGAAGCGATGAGATTGAATGTGAGATTTGCAGGAGCAGGAGGCCAGGGGATCATTCGCTCTTCGGTATTGCTGGCCACGGCCTATGGCCTGGGGGAGGATTACAATGTCTCCCAGACCCAGAGCTACGGCCCGGAGGCCCGGGGCGGGGCCTGTAAGGCCGAGGTGGTGGTTTCCGACGAGGACATAGACTACATGAAGGTGGACCAGGCGGACGTGTTCATCGCCTACAACCAGATGGGCTACGATAAATATTGCAGCAATCTGGGCCCGGATTCCACGGTGCTGGTGAACAGCACTCTGGTAAACGCCTCCAACCGGGAGCATTACGATATTCCCGGCACTCAGATCGCAGAGGAAATGGGCCAGCCCATGACGGTGAACATGGTGATGCTGGGCGCTCTTACCAAGCTTCTGCCCAGGCTCCATTATGATAAGATGCGCAACGCCATAGAGGAAGATTTTTCCGCATCCATTGCCACCCAGAATTTGGAGGCCTTTGATAAGGGCTACGAGTATATGGCGGAGCTGCTTCGGCAGAAGTCCGCAGAAAATGGGGAATTGACGGCATAGCGGCAGGGGCTTCGCCAGTGGGCGGAGCAGAGGCCGGCGCAGGATTGCCAATATTTGAGGGGTTCTTTTCTGGAAAAAGAGCCCCTATACTTTTGTTATGGCACACCCGGGCGGGTTTTCCGGAGCAATAAGAGCGGGAGAGCCTGTGAAGCCATGATTGCGCAATGCTCAAAGGGAGGTATACGGTATCTGATGAAGTAAAACAAGGAGGAAAAGATGAAGAAATTATATGCGGCAGCGGTCCTTACCCTGAGCCTGCTTCTGGTGCTGGCTCTTCCGGTCCAGGCCTTTGGAGCAGGAAAGGGTTGCAAAAGTGATGAACGGAGCCTCGGCTCCTGCAGTATAAAGCCGTT
>JAUNBO010000110.1 GCA_030527065.1 Bacillota bacterium
TAAATTCTTAGCTGGTCCTGCGGAGGCCCGGCAAACCGCCCCCCTGGCGCCCTATGAAATAATAAGAAAATCTCGCAGATCGCCCCGGAGAACTTCACTTTTCCGTTGACAGGGAGGGCCTTATGTGGGTAAAATACTATGGGCGGCGCCATTCCGTCCCGGCCCCGGGAAAAGCCGGGACTTTCCATTTAATAGCCTGCCCTTTTGTGAGAGCAAGGGGCCGAATGATTTGAAAACCATCTGCGGAAAGAGAGAAGAGAGCCATGTTTGAAAAACTGTCAGAAAAGCCCGTTGCGGAAGTCCAGAAGGAACAGGCGGACCTCTGGGACCGGGAAGGCCTGTTGGAGAAGTGCGTCAGCACCAGAGAGGGAAAGCCCTCCTTCCTCTTTTATGAAGGCCCCCCCACTGCCAACGGCAGCCCCGGCATCCATCACGTCATCGCCCGCACCCTGAAGGACTCCGTGTGCCGGTATAAGACCATGCGGGGCTATGCGGTAAGGCGGAAGGCCGGCTGGGACACCCACGGGCTGCCTGTGGAAATAGAGGTGGAAAAGCAGCTGTCCATGTCCGGCAAGCAGGACATAGAGAGCTACGGCATCGCCGCCTTCAACGAGAAGTGCAAGGAATCCGTGTTCAAGTACGAGGCTCAGTGGCGGGAGATGACCCGGCGCATGGGCTATCTCATAGATATGGACGACCCCTACATCACCCTGAACAACGACTACATCCAGTCCTGTTGGTGGATCCTCACGGAGTTTTTCAAGGCGGGCCTCATCTACGAGGGCTATAAGATCCTGCCCTACTGCCCCCGCTGCGGCACGGGGCTGGCTTCCCACGAGGTGGCCCTGGGGTACAAGGAGATAAAGAGCCTGACCCTGGTGGCAAAATTCAAGAAGAAGGATGCGGAAGAGTATTTCCTCGCCTGGACCACCACCCCCTGGACTCTGGCGGCCAACGTGGCTCTCACCGTGGGCGCAGACATAGATTATCTGAAAGCGGAGCAGGACGGCGCCGTTTATTACGTGGGAAAAGCGCTGGCGGACAAGGTCCTGGGAGCGGGAAAATACACGGTCCTGGAGGAGCTGAAGGGCCGGGATATGGAATATTGGGAATACGAGCAGCTGATGCCCTTTGTGAAGGCGGACAAGAAGGCCTTTTACGTCACCGTGGCGGATTACGTTACGGTGGAGGATGGCACGGGCATCGTCCACACGGCCCCTGCCTTCGGCGAGGACGACTATCAGACCGGCCGGCGTTACGGCCTGCCGGTGGTGAACCCTGTGGACGAGGAAGGCAAGTATACGGAGACTCCCTGGGCGGGCCGCTGGGTGATGGAAGAGGGCCTGGATGTGGATATCATCAAATGGCTGGCCGCCGAGGGCAAGCTCTACAGCCGGGAAAAGATGGAGCACAATTACCCCCATTGCTGGCGCTGCGGCACACCCCTCATCTATTACGCCAAGCCCAGCTGGTACATTGAGATGACCAAGCTCCGGGACCAGCTGGTGGCCGCCAACAATGAAGTGAACTGGTACCCGGAATATGTGGGCGAAAAGCGCTTCGGGAACTGGCTGGAGGAAGTGAAGGACTGGGCCATTTCCCGGACCCGGTACTGGGGCACTCCCATCAACATCTGGCGCTGCTCCTGCGGACACCTGGAATCCATAGGCTCCCGGAAGCAGCTGAAGGAAATGGCCATAGAGGACATTTCCGAGGACATAGAGCTCCACCGTCCCTATGTGGACCAGGTGCACATCAAATGCCCCGTGTGCGGCGAGGAGATGAGCCGCATCCCGGAAGTGATGGACTGCTGGTTCGACAGCGGCGCCATGCCCTTCGCCCAGCAGCACTACCCCTTCAAGAATGCGGAGCGCTTCGATGAAGAGCTGTTCCCGGCGGATTTCATCTGCGAGGGCATAGACCAGACCAGAGGCTGGTTCTATTCCCTGCTGGCCATTTCCACCTTCCTGAGAGGGAAGGCCCCCTATAAAAACGTACTGGTGAACGATCTCATCCTGGACAAGGACGGGAAGAAGATGTCCAAATCCAAGGGCAACACCGTAAATCCCTTCGATCTTTTCGATAAGTACGGAGCCGACGCCACCCGCTGGTACCTGCTGTACACCTCTCCCGCCTGGTCCCCCACCCGCTTCGACGAGGACGGGCTGGTGGAGATCGTCAGCAAGTTTTTCGGCACACTGCGGAACGTATACAATTTCTTCGTCCTCTACTCCAACACCGACGGCATAGACCCCCGGGAATTTTCCGTGGACTATGCGAAACGGCCGGAACTGGACCGCTGGGTCCTGTCCAAATACAACAGCCTGATCCGGGACGTGGTGGAGGAGATGGAGCGCTACGACCATATGAAGGCCGTGCGCCTCATTCAGGAATTCGTCAACGAGGACCTGTCCAACTGGTACATCCGCCGGGCCCGGCGGCGCTTCTGGGGAGAAGAACTGACGGAGGACAAGCAGTCCGTCTATCAGACCACCTATGAGATACTGGTGGGAGTGGCCCGGCTTGCGGCTCCCTTTGCGCCTTTCCTCACCGACGAGATGTACACCAAGCTCA
Organism: Bacillota bacterium; assembly: GCA_030527065.1. Classification (GTDB taxonomy): domain Bacteria; phylum Bacillota; class Clostridia; order Peptostreptococcales; family Anaerovoracaceae; genus JAEELK01. The sequence continues at coordinate 2,575 of JAUNBO010000110.1, forward strand.
CGGGAGACGGGTCCGTCCACCTGGCTTACTATCCGGAGGCGGACGAAAGTCTCATAGACGCCGCTGTGGAAGAGCGCATGGACCTGGTGCGGGATATCGTCAGCCTGGGCCGGGGCGCCAGGGAGAAGGAGCGCATAAAGGTGCGCCAGCCCCTGCAGGAGATCCTTGTGGACGGCAAGTACGAGGCCCTCATCGGGGACCTGACGGAGCTGATGAAGGAAGAACTGAATGTAAAAGAAGTGGTCTTTGAAAAGAAGCTGGACGCCTTTATGGATTACCGGCTGAAGCCCAATTTCAAGGCGGCGGGGCCGGCGCTGGGCGCTAAGGTGAAGCTCTTCGGGGCGGCTCTGGCCAAGGCGGAGCCCGGGGCGCTGGTAGCGGCCATGGAAAAGGACGGCTTTGCCATGGTGGAAATGGACGGGGAGGCCGTAAGGGTGGACGCAGAGCTGGTGGAGGTGCAGATAAATGCAAGAGAAGGCTTCACCGTGGCCATGGAGAACAACCTCTTTGTGGTGCTGGATACCACCATCACTCCGGAGCTGGTCTCCGAGGGCCTCTGCCGGGAGATGATCTCCAAGGTGCAGCAGCTGCGGAAGCAGAAGGACTTTGAGATGATGGACAACATCCGCATCTATTACACCGCCGGCGAGGCGGTGAAGGAGGCCCTGGAAAAGCACGGCGCCTATATCATGAAGGAGACTCTGGCCACGGCCCTGGTGGAGAAGGAAGGCCTTCCGGAATTTGACCTCAACGGCCACAAGACCGGCATAGACGTGGAGAGAATTTAGACTGCCGCAAGATTTTTACCTTCCGCCGGCAGGGCTCAGCTGCTCTTGTCAGCGGGAGGCGGCGCAGGGCATGGGGGTTCCGTTTCCGGTCCCTTCATGCCTTGCCTTATATATGGGAGGGAAGCTTTATGTACCGGACCCTGAACCAGATCGCAGAGGAGGCCATGAGAACGCCGGCAGGCCGCCGGGTGGTGGTGGCGGGAGGCCAGGAGCCTCACGTGCTGGAGGCCGTGGAAGAGGCCCGGCGGGCCGGCTTGGTGAAAGCGCCCCTGCTGGTGGGAGACCGGGAGAAAATGGCCCGGGCCCTGACGGAAGCGCAGCTGCCGGAGAAAGAGTACCGGCTCTTTCCCGTGGAGGACGATGTGGCCTGCGGCTGGCGGGCGGTGGAGCTGGTGCAGGCGGGAGAGGCGGACTTCATCATGAAGGGCCTCATCAACACCCAGGAGCTGCTGCGGCCGGTGGTGAATCAGGAGAAGGGCCTTTATACAGGCCGTTTTATTTCCCATGTGGCCCTGGATGAGATCCCGCCTCTGGGAGACTCCCCCCGCCGGCTCATCGTAGTGACTGATGCGGGAATGCACCCCTATCCGGACCTGGAAGAGAAGCGGGGCATCCTGGGAAATGCAGTGGAGCTGCTGCGGAGGCTGGGCTGGGAACGGCCCTCCGCCGCTTTTCTTTGCGGGGCGGAGCTGGTGGCGCCTAAGATCCCGGAGACCGTGGAGGCCGACGCCCTGGCCGCTCTTTGCCGGTCGGGAGAGATCCCTCATTGTGACGGCGTGGGCCCCATTTCCTTCGACCTGGCCATGAGCAGGGAGATCGCCGCCATCAAGGGTTATCCCTGCCCTTACAGCGGCGCCTTCGATATCCTTCTTGCTCCCAATATGGCCGCCGGGAACCTGATGCAGAAGGCCATGCTCCTGATGGGGGGCGCAAAGATGGCGGGACTGCTTCTGGGGGCCCGGGTCCCGGTGGTCCTCACCTCCCGGGGCTCCTCCGCCGAAGAAAAGTTCGCCTCTCTGGCCATTGCGGTAAAAATGCTGGAGGGAGAAGGGTGGTAACGGCAGAGGACAGGCAGAAGGGGAAAACGAAACGGCTCCCTATTTGTTCGCCAGCTCAAAGAGCTCCCGCTTGGAATGGAGATCCAGCTTTGCGTAGAGATTCTTCCGATAGCTCTTCTGCGTATTCAGCGTAATGTTCATTTCTTTTGCGATGGCGGATTCCGTGTATCCCCGCAAAATCAGATCGGCCAGGATCCGCTCCTGCTCCGACAGGGCCCCGAAGGGGCTCTCTTTTTTTTCATCCCCGGCAGATGGGGTCTCGTCTGCCTTTTTTGACTGGGCCCACGCATGGGTGAAATAGGGCTCAAGCAGATAACAGCAAAGCATCATCAGGGCGGCGAGAATCGCATACAGCCCGTAGAGCAAAGGAGGGTCGTTCCGCAGAGCTTCCAGCAGGCCGGAATGTATCAATGCAAGGAGCAGGCCCTGTGCCGCCCCCATCGCTCCGATGAAACGGGTGGGATAAAAGTGGAAGGCCACGGCGCAGAAGAAGATCCAGAAGTTCGCCAGCGCCGCCACAAAGCCCAGTAAGATACAGGCGAAGGGACCGGTCTGGGGGATCTGCGGGGAAAATGCGGCAAGAATGAATCCCACAACGGCAAGCATGAAATATGTGCCGAATATTTTAAGGGAATAGCCGCCCCGGCGCTTTTTCAGATAGCCTGCAAGCAGGGCAAACGCCCCTCCCGAAAGGTAGAAAATGCTGACTCCATGGGGAAGGCTCTCTGAAAAAGAGGAGGCAAGACAGAGCAGCAGGGTGGAAAAGGCATTGAGCATCCAGGTCCCCCAAAACAAGATCCCGGGCATTTTCACCCGGTGATCAGCGCCGGCATAGGGCGTCCGGATCTTAGCGGGGATGAGAAAATGGAACAGCGAAAGGGCTGCGATCATAACGAGTGAGAGGGAGGTGAACGCCGTAAAGCCGACGGGGAAAAGGTCGTTTTGCAGTGCGGCGATCAAAACGCCGCCTGCGGCCAGGCCGATGATGGCGTCCCGCCAGGTCGTGTCCACCGTAAACAGATGAGAGGCAAGGGAGGCCATGGTGCCGATGGAAAAGGTGCAGCAGAAGATTTCTATGTAAAAAAGAATCGTCAGGACCTCCGGCGAAAAGGGGAAAAGCGTCAGAGCGGCGGCCGCAAACGCAGCGGGGAGGACGGCTCTTTCCGCATAGACTGTCTTTCGTGGGAAGAGGCAGATGAAGGCAATGGAAACGAGGTAGCCGGCGCCGATGATCAGCAGGACCTCTTTTCCTGCCAGGGGGAAGGGCGTTCCGCCGAACAGGGACATGGTGGTGCCGGCGTAAAACAGCACGCCCAGCTGCCACACGATAAAGCACGCCGTGAACATCCACAGGAACGGACTTCTGACCCTTATCTGAAACCCCTGTTCTTCATAGATTGGAAGCTTTCTGCGCAAGCCCCCTGCAGACATTCTGCCCGTCATCTTCACCACCGCCGCAAGACCCTTCAACTGACAGGAGCACATGTCCGTGTCAACTGAAGGTATTATGACACATCCCATCAACAGGGTCAACACATTTCCAAAGGGACCGGGCCTTGCTTCCTCTTCAGTTATTTTTCACAGGGGCGCCAGGGGGACGGTTTGCCGGTCTGTCCTCGTCCCAGAGAATTTTACGG
>JAUNBO010000111.1 GCA_030527065.1 Bacillota bacterium
GGCTGGTACGAGCTGGCCCCCCTGATACGCCCCCACATGTATTATTCCAAAGAAGACGGAGACGACAGCATCACGGAATTGGATCTTCTCTGCCTGTCGGACCGGATGGTGAAGGAAGACGAATATGTGGGACTGAGAAAGCGGATGTCCTATGTTCTGGAAAAATTCCAGGGGAACCCCCAGGCCCAGGAGCGCATCCGGACCCGGCTTTCAGAAGCCCGGCGGCTGAAGCACCGCATTGAAGGGCTGGTGGGCTCCACCGTGGAAGAGCTGATGGCAGGGCCTTTGCCGGAGCTGGACGGGGAAGAGGCCGAAGAAGAGAAGGAGCGGACCCTTTGCCTGGTGCGTCACGGACAGATACGCCAGCACGAAGGCCCCATTTTCCTGGGACAGACAGACGTGCCCCTCAGCGACCTGGGCAGGGAACAGGCCCGGCAGGCGGCGGAAAGTCTGAAGCGTATCCCCCTGGAATCTCCCTTCCTCTGCTGCAGCGACCTTTCCCGGGCCAGAGAAACGGCGGAGATCATCGGAGAAGCCTTGGGGCTTCCAATCTTTCTGGAAGAGCCGGGCTTCCGTGAGATGGCTCTGGGGGATTGGGACGGCAGACTGGTGGCAGACGTCCGGCGGGAAGAGCCGGAGGAGTACGAGCGCCGGGGCCGGGAGTTTCTGACCTACAAAAGAAGCGTGGGAAGCGAGAATTTTTACGATCTCTCCTATCGGGCTTCCAAGGCCCTGGACCGCCTGATGAAGCAGGTGGAGGGAGACCTTATCCTGGTGGCTCACGGAGGGACCATAAAGATGCTGACGGCCCATCTTTTAGGGATGCCGCCGGAACGATTCCTGAAAGAAAAGATAGGAAACGGCCAGATCCTGGTCATCAAAATGCAGCGGGGGAAAGGCGTTCTCCTCCCCGACCAAGAGGAAAGTGAATAAATAAACTGAACACAAAGGTCAAGCAGTCATTCACGCCCCTTCTCCGGCATACATTCTATGGGGGGGCGTGTTTCAATGAGGGGAAGAAGAGCTTATCAGAGAAGGCCGGCAGGGAGGGCTGCCCGGCGGGAACGGCGGCTGGTACAGGTGCTGAAGGGGCAGATCATCACCTGCGTGGTCATTGTGGCCGCAGTGATCCTGTTGAAGACCATGAGCGGCGCCTTTGCGGAAGAGAGCATAGCCACCTTCCAGAGCGCCATGGAAAAGGATTATAAGGTAGCGGACATTGTGGATTCTGCCGCAGAGGCGGTGGGGCAGGCCGGAAATCTCCCTTCCAGGATCCTCACTGCCATTCGGGAAGGGGAGAAGAGGATGGCCTTTTCCGCCCCTGCCGATGGCGACGCCGCTGTGGCTGTATTCGGGCAGGAGGGGAAGTCCCTGCGCTTCTACTACGATTCCGGCGAGGCCCTTCAGGTCTATGCGGCGGCGGGAGGCACCGTGGCCAAGGCGGACAGCCAGGGCGGCTATGTCATAGTGAACCACGGAAACGATATCCAGACGGTCTACGGCGGTCTGGCGGTGATTTATGTGGAAGAGCTGGCAAGGGTGAAAAAAGGGGAGCTTTTGGGTTCCTGTGCCTCCGGGGAAGAGGAAGGGCTCACCTTTGAATTGTGGGTGGACGGAGCCCTGGCGGACCCGGCTGAATATCTGGAATTTTAATATGCTGTCGTTTTGGATCTCCGGGCTCCAGATACAGCTCCACGTTTCTCTGCTTTTGCTGATCCTCCTGCTGACCCTTGCCGGACAAGGGGGCCTGGCCCTGCTGACGGTGTTCTTCACCATATTGCATGAATGCTGTCACGGAGCGGCGGCCAGAGCTCTGGGATATACGCCGGAGCGGATCACCGCCGGCCTTTTCGGCGGCGTCCTCTTTCTGAAAGAAGCCTTTCGCCCTCCCGCCGCAGATCTGCTCATCCATCTGGCGGGTCCCTTTTTCAATCTGGCTTCCGCGGCTCTCTTCTTTCGCATCTATTTAGAGCAGCGGCTTCCCTGGCTGGAGCTGCTGATCCAGATCAATCTGGCCCTGGGGCTCTTCAATTTGCTGCCTTTTTACCCTCTGGACGGCGGCAAGGTGACAGAGCTTTATCTCCTTCGTTTCTTCGGTTCCGGCGTCGCCAATGGCATTTCCCGCTTTTTTTCTCTTTCCTTTGCGCTTTTTCTTTTCTTTTTGGGGATTTACTTGGTACAATATAGTATAATCAATTTGCTGCTCTCCGCTCTGGCGCTGAACCTTTACCTGAGCTTTCGCAGAGAAAGCTCCTTTCAGTACGACAGCATGCGGAGAGCCTATCATGCCCTGGAGGACTGGAAATAATGAATTGTACGGCACAAGTGGAACGGCTTCTTTGCCGGGTGGAAAAGCCCGGCAGATACATCGGCGGAGAGCTGAACATGGTGAACAAGGACCCGGAGAAGGCGGTCACCCGTTTCGGCTTTGCCTTTCCGGACACCTATGAGATCGGCATGTCCTATCTGGGCCTGCAGATCCTGTATTTTGCAATGAACAGGCTGGAGGACGTCTTCTGTGAACGCATTTTCGCCCCTGCCGCAGACATGGAAGCCCTGATGCGGACAGAGGGAGTGCCCCTCTTCACCCTGGAAACCAAAACTCCCGCCGGAGAAATGGACATCCTCGGGTTTACCCTTCAATATGAGCTGTGTTACACCAACGTGCTGAACATGCTGGACCTGGCCGGGATCCCGCTGAAAAGCGCCGACCGGAGAGAGGGAGACCCCTTCATCAACGCCGGAGGGCCCTGCGCCTTCAATCCCGAGCCTCTGGCGGACTTTGTGGATTTTTTCACCATCGGCGACGGGGAAGAGGTAGCGGAGGAAATCTGCCGCACCCACGGGGAATGGAAGGCCTCCGGCGCCTCCAGAAGGGCCTTTTTGGAGGCCGTAGCCAGGATCCCCGGCGTCTACGTACCGTCCTTTTACCAGCCCGCATACGGGGGAAACGGCGTTCTGGAGTGCATGGACAAGCTCTGGGCGGGAGCGCCGGACCGGGTGGAAAAGCGCATCGTGGAGGATATGGAGACCTGTTTCTTCCCGGATCGGTTCCTGGTGCCCCTCATTGAGGTGGTCCACGACAGAGCCGTGGTGGAGATCTTCCGGGGCTGCAGCCGGGGCTGCCGCTTTTGCCAGGCGGGGATGATTTATCGCCCCGTGAGGGAACGGTCCATGGAAGCCATTCTCTCCCTGGCCGAAAAGCAGCTTGCCGCCTCCGGCCACGAGGAAATTTCCCTCCTGTCCCTTTCCACCAGCGACCATTCTCAGGTGGAGCCTCTTATAACGGAACTTATGGGGCGCTGCCGCAAGAACAACGTCTCCATTTCCCTGCCTTCCCTGCGCCTGGACTCTTTCTCCTTCCGGGTCCTGGAAGAGATACAGGGATACAAAAAAACGGGGCTTACCTTTGCACCGGAGGCGGGGACCCAGCGGCTCCGGGACGTCGTCAATAAAAACATCACGGAAAAGGACATTTTCGACGCCATGGAGCAGGCCATTTCTCTGGGATGGAACAGCCTGAAGCTGTATTTCATGGCAGGGCTGCCTACGGAGACTTTTGAGGACCTGGACGGCATTGCGAAGTTAGCGGAGGAAATCATGGAGATCTCTTACCGGGCCCACGGGAGCCGGAAGGGAGGGCGATTCCACATCACCGTCAGCCTGTCCAACTTTGTCCCCAAGCCCCACACGCCTTTTCAGTGGGCGCCCCAGGACAGCCCGGAACTCTTCGACGAAAAGCACCGCTATCTGAAAGAGAAGCTGCGGCGCTTCAAGGGTATCAACTTCCGTTATCACGGGACCGGGACCAGCCGCATCGAAGCCCTCCTGGCCAAAGGGGACCGCCGGACCGGGGACGTCCTGCTCAGGGCCTGGCAGCTGGGCTGCAAGCTGGATGGCTGGACGGAGCATTTCCGTTACGAGCTGTGGCAGCAGGCCATAGAGGAATGCGGCGTGGATATGGAGCATTACATCTACCGCCGGATGGATGAAAACGAGCTGCTGCCCTGGGACATCATAGACTGCGGAGTCAGCAAAGACTTCCTGAAGGCAGAATGGGAGCGGGCACAGAGAGGAGAGACCACGGAGGACTGCCGGAAGGGCTGCAAAAACTGCGGCGTCAACCGGCGTACCTCTTGCGAAAGAAGGATGACGCCATGAAATATGTAGTGAAATTCAGCAAGACCGGAGATTTGAGATACATTTCCCATCTGGATACCATGCGGCTGTTTCAGAGGGCCTTCAAGCGGGCGGGCATTGGGCTGCTCCACTCCCAGGGCTTCAACCCGCATCCCCGGATGATCCTGGCCCTTCCTCTGCCCCTGGGCTGCGAAAGCCGGGGAGAATATCTGGAATTCCACACGGCGGACGCCATGGAGCCTTCGGTCATAAAGGAACGTCTGGAGCCTGTCCTGCCCCGGGGGATCGGCCTGCTCTTCTGCGCCCCCATACCGGAAGCAGAACGGAAAAACCTGGCGGCCCAGGTGGTGCTGGCGGGCTACCGGCTGGAAAGCCGCTGCGACCCTGCGTTTGATTGGAGAGAAGCTCTGAACGCCTATCTGTCCCAGGAAAGCATTTTGGGAGAAAGGCGGCAGAAAAAGACAAAGTCCTATGCCGTTGTGAACATCAAGCCCTGGATAAAGGAGTTTTCCCTTTCAGAAGCAGGGGAAGAAGGGCCGGTCTTTTTCGCTCTTCTGTCCGCCGGCAGCGGGGACAATCTGAATCCGGAGGTCCTCCTGAAAAGCTTTTTCCAGTGGCTGGACCGGCCTTATCTCCGATGGGAGCACTCCCTTTGCCGGACGGAGCTCTACAAATCCGACGGGAACGGCGGCTTTTGTCCTTTGTTCATTCCGGCAAGTCCAGCAGAAGGCAGAGAAGCTGCCGGCCGCTCAGGGCCGGAAAGCATTCCTGCAGGGGCAGGGTGGGAATCATAGCGGCCAGGTCTTCTTCTTTAAAGCAGACGCCCTGAAAGCGTTGGGCCAGGGCCTCTATGTCCCCTGTGGAAAAGAAATCACCGTAGATCTTGCAGGACTGGATGAGGCCGTCTTTCACTTCCAGCCGGAATTCCACTTCACCGAAGGGATAGCGCCGGGAACGGGAAAGGTTATACCGGGGCGAGGAACCGTAATTCCACGCCCATTGGCGGTATTTGCCTTCCGCCAGTTCTTCAATGGCCGCCAGCTCCGCCGGTCCGGGAAGGAATTCAGCGACGGCTGCTCCGTCAAAGAGATGAAAGAGCAGCAGCTCCCGGAACTCTTCCAGCGTGATGGCTTCCGAAAGATGATCGGAAATGTTGGTGACCCGGCTTCGCACGGATTTTATGCCCTTGGATTCCACCTTTGAAGGCTTCACCCGGAGAGCTGCCTGCACATCTTCCAAATTGGAAGAGAAGAGCAGGGTGCCATGGTGCAATATGCGCTTATTGGAGCTGTGTTGGGCGCTGCCCGAGAATTTGCAGCCGTCTATGAGCAGATCGTTTCGCCCGGTAAGGGAAGCGTCGATCCCCATCTTCTCCAGCGCCCTCAGCAGCGGCATGGTAAACCTGCTGAAATCGATAAGGCCGGATTCGTTTTCCATTATAAATGAGTAGTTCAAATTGCCCAGGTCGTGATAAACGGCGCCGCCGCCGGTCATCCGGCGCACCACATGGACGCCCCGCTCCCGGATGAAATCCTCATTGATCTCCTCTATGGTGTTTTGAAATTTTCCAATGATCACCGAAGGCTCGTTCTGCCACAACAGGAGCAAGGGCTCTCCGCGGAACAGCTGGCGGAAGGCGTATTCTTCAAACGCCAGATTATAATGAGGGTCCGTGCTGTGGGTTTTCAGGTATCGCATTGGGCTGACTCCTTCGTTCTGCTACGACATTTCCTATTCCGGATGAAGGTAGTGTACCACGACGGAAAATGGTGTGCAAGGATTATCCTCTCA
>JAUNBO010000112.1 GCA_030527065.1 Bacillota bacterium
GGCTTCCGCAGGGGCTTCCTCTGCGGCTTCGGCCTCGGCCGGCGCTTCCTCTGCTGCGGGGGCTTCTGCCTCCTCAGCTGCCGGAGCGGCCTTTTCCTCTTCCTCGTAGATGGACTGGTCCAGAGCTTCCTTGATGCTGAGACTGATGCGTCTGCGATCCTTGTCTATCTCCAGGATCTTGGCCTTTACCACCTGACCCACGGAAATCTCGTCGGCGATGTTGGTGACTCTCTTGAAGGCGATCTCGGAGATATGTACCAGGCCGTCCAGACCCGGCTCCAGCTCTACGAAAGCGCCGTATTCTTTGATCTGCACCACCTTGCCTTCTATGGTCTGATCTACCTGATATTTTTCATCTATGACGGACCAGGGCTCCGGAAGGTTCTGCTTCAGACCCAGAGAGATCTTGCCCTTTTCCGCATTCATGGAAAGGATCCTTACGGTGATCTTCTGTCCGATTTCCAGAGCTTCCTGCGGGTGCTTCAGCTTGCCCCAGGAAATCTCGGAAATGTGCAGGAGGCCGTCTATGCCGCCGATGTCCACAAAGGCGCCGTAATCGGTAAAGCGCATGACTGTGCCTTCCACATTGTCCCCTACCTGCAGAGAATCCCAGATTTCCTTGATCTTCTTCTGCTTTTCTTCCGCCAGATAAGCCTTGTGGGAAAATACGGCCTTATTGCGCCGCTGATCCACTCTGCTCACCTTCACAGGCAGGACTTTGCCGATGAACTCGTCCGCTTTTTCCACATATCTGTCGGAAAGCTGAGACATGGGGATGAAACCGGAGATTTCTTTATAGACCGCAATGACGCCGCCCTTCACCTCTTTTACCACCTTGGCGCTGACCACTTCCTTGTTGTCCAGAGCCAGGTTGATCTCGTCCCAATGCTCGTTGACCTCCAGCTTTCTCTTGGAAAGCAGGATGTTTCCGTCGCCGTCGTCGGTCTTTATGACCTTGGCCTGAATGTCGTCTCCCTCTTTGAAGAGCTCTACCAGGCTTTGTTCCGGTTCCATGGAAACTTCTTCTTTTGGCAGGATCCCGTCTTTCTTGCAGCCCAGGTTTACCACTACCTCTTTCGGTGTGACCTGTACCACTACGCCGTCCACGATCTCGCCCCGGCCGGGCAGACGCAGGGATTTGTCTATGCCCTCCATAAACTCGTGCATCTGATTGCTTTCCGCATCGGCCTCTTCTTCTGCCGTCCCGGTCTTTGCCGCCGCTTCCGCCGCTTCCTCCACAACTGCTTCTACAGCTTCTTCCGGCGCTTCTGCGGCTTCTTCAACCTCTGCGGCCTCTGTGTTTTCCGTCTCGGCAGCTTCCACAGCTTCCGTGGTTTCCGCCTCGACGGCTTCTACAGTTCCCACAGCTCCTGCAGCCTCTGTCTCTACGGCTTCCACGGCTTCCGCCGGTTCCGCGGTCTCCGTCTCAACAGCCTCTGCGGTTTCCGCAGCTTCCGCAACGGCTTCTTCCAAAGCCTCGTTCTTTTCCGCCGCCGCCTCTGCGGCGCCTTCCAGCTGCATTTCAGTTCCTTCGGTAAATTCACTCATGGTAGCAATAACCTCCTTAATGATGCGTTCAGGAGTTGACGCTCCTGCCGTAACACTTATTTTATTACACATTTCGATTTCTTTCAATGGTAAATCTTGAATTCTTTCAACAAAAAAGACATATTTACAATTTTTTTTGGATATTTCATAAAGTTTTTGTGTATTTGCGCTCTGCGAGTCCCCTATCACCAGCATCAGATCCGACTCGGCAGCCAGCTTCCGGCAGCTTTCCTGGCGCCGGACCGTGGCCTCGCATATGGTGTTGTGGACCTTCACTTCCCGGCAGCGCCGTCTTACGGCTTCCGTTACGGCTTCCTGCAGCTCCGCCGTAGCCGTGGTCTGGGTGAGCAAGGTGACGCCTTCTCCTTCCAGTGCTGCCGCATCTTCCGGGGAGGACAGCACCCGGGCGTTCTTTCCGGCCCAGCCCAGGATCCCCTGCACCTCCGGATGCTGCCGGTTTCCGATCACCGCCACCTGCCGTCCCTGCTCCGACGCTTCCTGCGCCAGACGATGGATCCTTTTCACGAAGGGGCAGGTAGCGTCTGTCACCGCAAGCCCGGCAGCAGCGGCTTCTTCGTAAAAGGAAGGGGGCGCTCCGTGAGAACGGACGATCACCACAGAACCCGCCGGCGCATCCGCCACCCGTTCCAGGACAAAAACGCCCTTCTCCTCCAGTTCCCGTATCACCTGGCCGTTGTGGATCAGAGGGCCGTAGGTAAAGATCCGCCGGCCCGTTCCTTCATAAGCCCTTATGGTTTCCTCTGTCAGCCGCAGGGCCTCCCTGACGCCAAAGCAGAAGCCTGCGCATTCCGCCAGCCTGATTTCCTTCAATCCCGTTTCCTGAGGCTTTCCAAAAACCGCTTGAAAGCCCCCTCCTTTCCGTTTTCCGTGGGTCTGTAATACCGGACGCCCTCCCGGTACAGGTTGTCGGGCAGATATTGCTGCTGCACATAACCTCCGTAGGCGTGTGGATATTTATACCCTATGCCCAGGCCCCGCTTCTGCGCCCCGGCGTAGTGGCTGTCCTTCAGATGGTCCGGTACGTCGTCCACATCCTTCTTGCGCAGGTCCGCCGCCGCTTCGTCTATGGCCGTGATGACGCTGTTGGACTTGGGGCAGGAGGCCAGAAGGACCACCGCCTGGGCAAGATTGATGCGGGCCTCCGGCAATCCCACCATATGGGCCGCCTGCACGCAGGCGGTGACGATGGAGACGGCCTGGGGATAAGCCATTCCCACGTCCTCGCTGGCCATCACCAGCAGACGGCGCCCTATCATATGGATGTCCGCTCCGCCTTCTATCAGCCGGGCCAGATAGTGGACCGCCGCATCCGGATCGCTGCCCCGGACGGATTTCTGCAGGGCGGAAAGGAGATTATACTTGTCCTCTCTTTTGTCGTAAAAATGGGTCTGCCTCTGCATGGCCTCCCCCACCGCCGCCAGGTCCACCAGCCCTCCGGGCTTCAGGTTCTCCGAAATGAAGCCCAGGGTATCCAGGGCGATGCGGGCGTCCCCGGAAGAAAGCTCCGCTATCATTTGCAGCGCCTCCGGCTGGCATTGCAGCTTCAGCTTCCCCAGCCCCCGGGTCTCATTGCGCAAAGCGTTTTCCAGGATCCGGCGCAGCTCCGGCTCCGACAGCCGCTTGAACTCATAGACGGCCCGGACCCGGCTGAGGATGGCGTTGTTGATGGCAAAATAGGGGTTCTCCGTGGTGCTGGCTATGAAGCGGACCACCCCCTCTTCCAAAGCCTTCAGCAACGAATCCTGCTGCAGCTTGTTCCAGCGGTGAAACTCGTCCACATACAGATAAGTCTTTTCCTTCTGGAGACCGAAAAAACGCACTCTGGCGTTTTCCAGAAGCTCTTTCAGCTCTTTGGTCCCCGTTTCCGAAGCGTTGATTTCGGAAAAATCCGAGTCCATTTCCCGGGCAATGATCCGGGCCAGGGTGGTTTTCCCCGTGCCGGAAGGGCCGAAAAACACGGCGCAATCGAAGGTCCTGTTCCGGACGGCATTATAAAGGAGGGAGCCTTCATAAAAGAAGTGCTCCTGTCCCACAAATTCTTCCAATGTTTCCGGTCTCATCCGGGTCGAAAGAGGGATCATTGTATGGTGACCTCCATGGTGGTAACAAACAGGTCCTCCCCGGCCTGGGGAATGAGAGAATCCCGGAGCCGGACCGCCTCTTCCTTGCTTCCGCAGGGAGCCCCCAGGAGCTTATACGCTCCGTCCCGCTCCACAAGGTAAGCGTCCACCGATTTCTCTTTCAGACCTGCCAAGGCGCTTTCCGCTCCCTCCCGGGTGGAAAAGCTTCCGAACTGGACGCAGTACATAAGGGCGCCTGCGCTTTCTGTTTCCGTTTCTGCCGGCTCTGCGCCGGCTTCTCCTTCTCCCTGTCCGGAGACCGTCTCCGAAGCCGTTTCTTCCTGGACGGCAGAGGCGGCCTCTCCTTCTTCCGGGGCCGGCGTTTCAGGAAGGCTGCCCTCCGTTTCAGCGGCCTGCTCCTCCGGGCTCTGCCCTTCCGCCTCCGTTCCTTCTCCGCTTCCTCCCACCACGGCGGAGCCCTCCGCCGCCGCAATGGTCTGGTCTTCCGCATCCTCCCCTTCCAGGAGATACGGCTCGAACACATATTTGGCGGCCAGATAGCCTATGCCTACGGCCAATATCAAAAGTAAAGTCAGAGCCGGCCACGGATTCCGCCGCTCTCCAATCTGCCTGCGCATATCCACCCTCCCTCTCAGAAACACCGGCGCTTCCGCCGCTTCTAAATAAGTATGAGAGGATGTCCAAAAATATGCGCCGCAGTCTCCCGGATATCAGCAGCCGTCGGTTAGGAAATCCAGGCAGCAAAGGCACTGGCACATGCGGCACATTTCGTCCTGCTGAGAGCCGTAGCCCTGTCCGTAGGCCGTGCTGCGGTAGTTGCCTCCCGCCTGCATCAGGCTGTTCAGGGCCTGTCTGTATTCCAGATTGCCCGGGTCCATGCTCACCGCCGTCTGCACGTCTCCAAAAGCGTTGTCGTACCAGCCCCGGCGCAGGGCGATCATTCCGTTGAGGAAATACCACTCCGCGCTTTTCACCCCCACCTGATTCAGCATGGATTGGGCCCGGTCCAGCTCTCCCATGTCTATGCTCTTGCGTATCTGCGAAAACACCGGATCCCGGGGGCCTCTCTGATAAGCGCCGCCGAAGGAGTCCTCTCCCCGGCCCTGCCCCTTTCTCTGGGACATCAGCATATCGTAAGCCTCGTTGACCTCCTGGAGCTTTTCTTCCGCCAGCTCATACAGAGGGTTGTCCTGATACCGGTCCGGATGATATTTTTTTACCAATTCCCGGTAAGCCGCTTTTATCTCCTCCTCGGAGGCGCCTTCCCGGACTCCCAGCACTTCATACGGATTCATCATTCGTCTCTGTCCCCTTCTTCTTTTCTGTTCCCAATACTTGTTCCGTCTTTTTCAGCAACCCGAAATACACGATGTTGTCTATAAGGCCCTGGTTTTTCTCAAAGCCCATGTCCTTGCAGGCCTCCGCCAGCTCCGCCAGATAGCGCAGCAGGTTGAATTCCGTCCGTTCCCGTATCCTCAGCCGGAACTCTTCCAGGCTCTCTTCTCCGCCGGGCCTGTATCCGGATTGGGCGATGAGAGGATTGTAGCCTCCATCCTCCGCATTCTCTTCGATGTCGTCGTAGGCGTCTATGAGATAGATCCATTTCCCCAGATGATAGCCCATGCGCCCCAAAACCGGCAGCCTGTCCTCTGCGCCTTCCACCCCGGGCCAGCGGAAGACTTCCTCCATGAGTCTGGCAAAGGGCTCCGCCGCCCGGTCCAGGGAAGGACAGTTCTCTTCTTCCAGCTCCGTAAGCTCCTGAAGCAGCTTGTCTATCATTATACCTTTTTTTCCGTATACTTTCATCAGCTTTTTGAAAAACCTGCGAAGGAGGAGCTTCTCCGCCAGGGCCTTCGGGTCTCCCCGGTCCCGGCAATCGTCCAACACCTTGTAATTGGCCAGCAGAAGCATCATGTCCGCCGCATAATCCACTGCCGGGCTGTCTTTCACCCAGAGGCGTTTTTTCGCCGGGTGGACGGGGCAGCGAAAGGGCTCCATGCTTTCCTTTTCCGGCGACGCCGAGGCCAGGGCCAGGGCGAGAAAGACCGAGTCGTAGCTGAGGACCAGCCTGGGGACCTGGCCGTATCGACGGCCTATGGACCGGCAAATGCCGCAGTAATAGCCGTGATAGAGCTCATATTCCCGAAGCTTCAGCTCCGGCCTGTGGGGAACGATATATCCCAGCATCTTTTCCTCCGGAAGCCGGCGGGAATTCGGGCCCGCTCCGGCTCCACACCATTATAGCGCATCGGGAAGCTTTTTTCGACTGCAGAAATAAA
>JAUNBO010000113.1 GCA_030527065.1 Bacillota bacterium
TTCCTTTACGATTCGGTAGGAGCCCTCTTTGAGTGGGCCAAAGGGCGCCCAATGTGCGTCGAAGCCGTTTGCTTCATCCGGTGCAACGAAATACTCTACATCCGGCCCATCCTGGGCTGTGTTTATGGACACAGGCAGCTTGAACCAGATTCCGGCAATTTTTTTATCAAGGGAAAATTGCGCCCCGAAGCTTATGTTTTCAGGGGAACTATTACCTATGGTGTATGTCAATTTGTCTTCGCTGATGGTTTCCTCATTGACAAACATCATAACTCCCTCTGGCTGCTGGGAAGGAATGAAATCGCTTCTCAGAAAAAATACGTATAACAGAACCACCAGAAGAACAACTGACAACCCTGCGGTCATGCATACTTTTTTCAAAACATCATCCCCTTTCGATTGTATCAGGAATTCCTGATAACGACTCTACTGTACTTCAAAAAGAGCAAGCAGATAGTATGGGTCTTCTGTCAGCTCTTCCCCATACATCCAAACCTCCTTTACGATTCGATAGGATCCCTTCCCGGGTGTCCAATGGGACGTCCAAAAGGCATCGCGACTCGATGTTTCTCCAGGCTCAAGAGAGATCAGGGGGAGGGTTATGAGCATGTCCTCGGTAAATGTCAACGGAATCCAGATGCCAAATATTTTCTTTTCAATAAAATACTTTGACCCCCAGCAGATCTTTTTTTCCAAAGTATTCTCAATGGTATACGTCAGGCCGTCCGCCGTGACGGATCCTTCTTCGACCCACATTGTTATTCCTTCAGGTTGGGCGGAGAAAGCATGATCGCTTTTTATGGAAACCACATATACCGCAGCACCCAACAAAAGCAGTATCACCACACTAATGATCCATCGCTTCTTCATGGCCATATCCTTTCCTTTTCTGTCCCGGAACGTCCTGACTATAATTCCTCGCGAGAAGGGCTTTCATAAATAACGTTTCCGGCTGCGTCCTTACCGGCTATTTTTTGGATACCGGCGCTGGGGTCCGGGATATCCCAGACACGCTCCAGCAGGAAGCCTCCGTTTTCCACCGTTGCAGATATTGTGACCTCATCGGTAAACAGCAGTTCTATCTCCTGGATGGCAGCGTCGTGAACCAATCCGTAGAATAGATACAGGGCCCCCTGCTCCTCTGCCTGTGATCTGGCCCATACACTGGAGAAATTGAGGGGCTCCTGTTCATCAAGCAACTGTGGACCGGCGCCTCCGCCAATCACCACAGATTCCGTCTCCGGCGTGGCATAGCACAGACCCATGGCCGCAGACAAATGATCCGTTGCAGTGCATTTGAACAGAACAGCTTCCTCATAGCCGCTGACATTGCCGTCTTGCAATTCCTTTATCAGAACGATTTCCACGTCTTCCTTTGTAATATCTTCGGCCTCAATTTGTTCCGCATAAAGCGCCTGCTTCTCATCGAAGGACATTTCCGTGGTTTCTTCCGGCTGTGCGCCACAGGCAGCCATCAAAAACAAACCCAATGCGAACAGAAAAAAGATGGCGATACGTAGCTTCATTATCGTTTCCTCCTTTCACCTGCCTTACCGGCCTTTTACAGAAGGCTTCCCCTGGCAGGCAGGCAGGGAGAAAGCCTTGGCGCTACGGGAGCTGGCCCGTACTTCTATCGGCACAGGGAGCGCTGCTCTGTCTTTTGAGCTTCGCCAGACCATCCGACACATCTGCTTTCCACAGGGGCAAATCGACCTTTCAGATAAGGAAATCAAGGAGGCAGATGTAGCTATGCAGTTAATGTATCATCCTGGTTCTTCCGGTTCTCCATATTTACAGTCTGCATACACATACAAGCCGCAAATCGCATAAAATAAAATGAATACCACACCGATACCTGCTTGGAGCAGACCGGCCAACTCATTGGAAAAACTGAGCGCAATATTTCTTACTCCAACCAACGCCCCAAAAAAACCTCCCCAAAACACTCCCCGGGCCAACAGGAAACCGCTTAAATATACTGCAAGCAACCCCACCACAGAAAGAGGCTGAAGCACCATCTCCCATCCATACTCCATAATGGTATTGACGCTTAACTTAGTTAGTAAAAACGCAGGTGCAAAAAATATAGCTATTCTAACCCACTTTCTCATAGTTGCACCATTAGATATACGTAGCTTCATTATCGTTTCCTGGTACAATGCAGTTGCATTATATGTTCCTTTCTTCTTCCGGACATTGCCACCCATTTCCCAAATCGTTCCCATAGGCGCAACCCCCTTCTTACTTTTGAGAATAGCACACTTTCTACTGTATTAAAAGTATGAGTATCGTTTCAATACAGCTTTTTTCTCCTTATTTATTGCACTTTGCGATTTACCCCTTTATACAATATAAGATTGATTCGATACACATTTGTTACATTTTTATTTCTTTCATCTTACCTCCTAAAGCTTTATGGCGCCAACTGCGAAATAAGGGCACATACATCGCATTTTCTAAGTCCGCTTTAATATCCCAATTTATGCCTTTGTTAATATAGATAAAAAACTCAGCACAGTGTTGCGCTGTTTTATTAATTTTTTTAATAGAACGACTTGAATACGTTTTTAATAGAGAAGTAGAAATTTCAGCCTTTGTTTTCAACCCTGAGTTTTAATAAAGCATTGACAGGAAATCACTTTTATCATATTTTAAGAAAAAAAGGAGGGCGGGGGATTTGTCGATACTTCTGGCCCGGGATCTGGCCAAATGCTACGGCAGCGGAACACAGGCCACCAAGGCGGTGGACGGCGTCACCTTTTCTGTGGAAAAGGGAGAATTCATTGCGGTCATCGGAAGATCCGGCTGCGGAAAAACAACGCTCCTCCACATGCTTGGCGGTCTGGAGACCCCTGATTCCGGCAAGGTGGAAATATCGGGGCAAGATATTTTTTCCATGAGCAAAGAAGACTTGACTGTTTTCCGCAGACAGAACATCGGCTTTGTCTTTCAGGCATACAATCTGCTCCCCATCCTGGATGTTTTTGAAAACATCGTGCTGCCGCTGCGGATGGACGGCAGAGAGGCGGAGGCGGATTTCTTCAACGAGATCGTGGGCATGCTGGAGCTGGAGGACAAGCTTCTGAAGCTGCCCTCTCAGCTTTCCGGCGGCGAGCAGCAACGCACGGCCATCGCGCGTTCCTTGATCACTCAGCCGGCCCTGCTTCTGGCAGACGAGCCCACCGGCAACCTGGATTCTCAAACCAGCGCCAATGTTCTGGCCCTCTTGAAGGACACAGGAAAGCGTTTTGGGCAGACGGTGGTGATGGTCACCCACAGCATGGACATTGCCCGGACCGCGGACCGGATCATCGAGATGGCCGACGGGACCATCAAGAAGGTGCATTATGGGGAAGGATAGAAACTTCTGGCGTCATCTTGCATGGCAGTCCCTGAAGCATGACCGGGAACGCAATCTGTTGGTCGTCATTTCCACCATGATCATGGCCTTGATCATAGCAGGCACGTTAAACATAGGGGTCAGTATAAACAACACTCTTGATGCAGACCGGGACAAGCGGACAGGCACCACTGCCTCGGCAGAGCTGACGCACCCTTCTCAGGAGCAGTTGGACATACTGCGGTCAGCCGATTACATAGAGACCGTCGGCTGCCGGGTCCATATGGGAACGGTCCGTCAGGGAAATCTCTCGGCGGCGTTCGTCTATTGCGACGATCCGGAATGGGACCTCCATACGGCAGCCACGCTGGAGGACTTCTCAGGGGAACTCCCCCGGGAAAGCAACGAGATCATGGCCTCCCGCCAGACCCTTCTGGCCTTTGGTCTGGAGGACCCCGCCCCGGGGGCCGCGCTGGTACTGGATTCCTCCTCGCATATCGTTACCGCCGTTTTCACGGAATATCGCGAATTTGATCCGGAGACGGAAAACATCCTTTTTGTCAGCGGTGCCTTCGACCCGGTGCGGAGCAGAGACCTTGAGGCCCACGGCACGGCCTTCCTCAGCTTTCGGCAAAACCCCATAGTCAGCAGCTTTCGGGAATCAGCCGCCCTGATCGGGTTGGACAAAGAGCCGGTCCCGCCCCTGTGGCGCCTGACGGAGGATCTGCATGGAGAAGCAGAACTGAAGTCCCAACAGGAATTGCGTTTGGTGCCCCGGCCCGTGTATCGTGCCGAAGCAGGGGCTTTGGCCGCCGCGTACTTATTGATCCTCATTCCTGCTGTCGCAGGGGGCTTCGTGCTGATAAACGGTTGCTTTTACTTTTCCCTGGCCCGGGATATCCGCCAGTACGCCCTTCTGGCAGCGGTGGGGGCCACGGCGAAACAACGGGAGAAGCTTGCGATGTACCAGGGGGCGGTTCTGGCTTTTTGCGGCATGTTCCTGGGCTGCCTGCTGTCCATTCCTCTTGTGCACCTCTTGATGCCCGTGGTGGGAAGGGTCCTCAACATTACAGGGAGCGAAGTTGTGATCTCCTTCAACCCCTTCGCTTATCTCATCATGTTTTTCCTGGTTTTGTGGACGGTGTGGTTTGCTTCCCGCATGGCCTCCCTCCGGGTGGCCCGGGTCAGCGTTACCGGCGCTTTGCGCCGGGGCGGCTTACAGACCTGGCAGTACCATGGCAAGAGCGCCGAGGCAGGAAAGTTGGGTAAGATGGCCCTTTCCAACCTGAAGCGCACACCTGCCGCCACTCTTTCCATCCTCGTTTCCCTCTGCCTGGGGATCACGGTATTTCTGACGGTGGCTCTCATCGTGCCGTCTATGGATTCCGAAAGCTTTACAGATAATTATATCGGGACTCACGATATCGTCCTGCTCAATGATACGCTTTCCCCCCAATACCAGTCCGGCCCGCCCCTCCAGAAGTTCGACCCGGCCTTTATGGAACAGCTTTCCCGGATGGACGGGGTCAATGGGGTCTATCCGGCCAGGATCGGAAATGTAAAGGTCGGATACGATCAGGCCGTTTTCGGGGAATACTTCCGCACTTCAAAGGCAAACATGCCCGATGACGATTATATGGACGGCCTGCTGATAGGGATCGAAAGCGGCTATCTGGAAAGCCGGAGGGACGTCCTGGGCGAGGGGCGTCCTTTGGAAAGGGTGATAGACATTGAGGCTTTTGAGCGCGGAGAGTTCCTTTTGATCGGGGCCGACGATCCCTCCCTTTTCCCTGAAACCGGGGAAATCCGCATTGTGATCCCGGAAACGGAACAAAGCTTTTCTCTCCCCATCGGCGGGTTTGTCCCCCGTACATTCCAGAGCAATCTGACCTTCCGAAGCTGCCCCGATCTGTACGTCCATGTCAGCCTGTTGGAAAAATTCCCGGAAGAGCTTATCATCAGCCGGATCGACATAGACGCCGAGGCTCAGTACCTGCATGTCATAGAAAGACGCCTGGCCGAAATCGCAGAGGCGGACAACCAGATCGAAATGATCAGCTGGCTGGGGACCATGGAGGAAACGGATGCGGCCAGGGCCGCCGTGGGGCTCCTGGGCTTTGCCCTGGCCGGCCTGCTCATCCTCATTGGCGGCCTGAACTTCCTGAACGTGATGATCATAAACACCACTTTGCGAAAGTCCGAGTTCGCCGTCCTGAGAAGCGTTGGCATGACGGCAAGGCAGCTGTACACCATGCTCCTTTATGAAGGCTTCTTTTACTGGGTCGGGACCTTGCTCCTGCTATCCACGGCCGGAGGCTTTGCGGCATGGTTTGTCTTCCGGCTTTTCCGTTCCGAGGCCACCTATGCGGTGGTCCATTTCCCCTGGGCCTTAACCATCATAATATGCGCATTTGTCCTCTTCCTGCTCCTTTCCATTCCCATAGCCGTGTATCGGGGAGAAGAAAAGAAATCCATTTCACAGACCTTGCGGGATATGAATTAGAATCAACGCTTTCCGCAGCATAGATCAGCGCC
>JAUNBO010000114.1 GCA_030527065.1 Bacillota bacterium
TGAAGGCGTTCTTCACCAACTGCTGCCACCGGACCGGGTCCCGGTAAAGCTCCAGTCCCCGCTTCACCGCCCCCAGCATATCGTGGGCGTTCACCGTGGCAAAGGTAATGCCGTTTCCCTTTCCCGTCTGGGGATTGAAGGCCTCCACGCTGTCCTTCAATCCGCCGGTTTCCCGCACTATGGGTATGGTCCCGTAGCGCATGGCGATCATCTGGGCCAGGCCGCAGGGCTCGCTGACGGAGGGCATCAGAAACAGGTCCGCCCCGGAATACATGCGGCTGGCCAGGTCTGCGGCAAAGCCCAGCCGGGCCGCCGCCCGCCCCGGATACTGGTTCTGGGCGCTGAGAAAAAAGTCCTCGTACTTTTTATCCCCGGTCCCCAGAATGGCAAACTGTATGGGCTCCTCCATCATCTCCCGGAACACCCGCCGCACCAGGTCCAGCCCCTTATGGGGGGCCATCCGCCCCACCATGGCCACCAGGGGGACGTCCCCATCCTCCGCCAGCCCCAATTCCCTCTGCAGGGCCGCCTTGTTCAGGGCCTTCTTCTCTTTGGTGGCATAGGTATAATGGTATGGCAGCGCTTTGTCCTTTGCCGGATTGAAGAGCTTCCGGTCTATGCCGTTGATGATGCCGGAAAGCTTATAACTGTTCTCCCGGATGATGCGTTCCAGGCCATGGGCGAAAAAGGCCTCCTGTATCTCCCCGGCATAGCTGGGGCTCACGGTGGTCAGCTTATCGCAGGCCACTATGGCGCCCTTCATATAATTGACGTCGCCGTTGTATTTCACCAGGG
This sequence comes from Bacillota bacterium, assembly GCA_030527065.1. Taxonomy (GTDB): domain Bacteria; phylum Bacillota; class Clostridia; order Peptostreptococcales; family Anaerovoracaceae; genus JAEELK01. The sequence continues at coordinate 796 of JAUNBO010000114.1, forward strand.
TCCCTTCCCTCTCGGACAGGCCCAGCACGTCTCCCAATATCCAGGGATCGTATTCCCCCTGATATTCTATGTTATGGATGGTGAACACAGTACGGAGAGACCCATAGCCCTCCCTCCCGGCGTACAGGGTCTTTAAGTACACCGGAGTCAGAGCCGTCTGCCATTCGCTGCAATGAAGGATACGGGGAAGGTCCTCCATATGAGACAAAGCCTCCAGCACCGCCCTGCTGAAATAGGCGAAGCGCTCTCCGTCGTCGAAATAGCCGTAATAGCCATCCCGGTCGAAATACTGTTCGTTGTCCAGAAACCAGAAAGGCACTCCCTCATATTCCATGCGGAAAAGGCCCGCGTACTGCCGCCGCCAGGCCAGGGGGACGCGAAAACAGGTCACATAGGTCAGCTCTTCTCCGTACCTCTGCTTTATGCTGCGGTAAAGGGGAAGGATCACCTCCGCTTCCACCCCCTGCTTCCGCAATTCTCCGGGCAGAGAGCCTATCACGTCTCCCAGGCCTCCGCTTTTGGCAAAGGGAGCCGCCTCGCTGCTGACAAATAAGACCCTCATATGATGTTTCCTTTTCCCACCACCACAGGATAGGTGGCATGGCCGAAAAGCTGCCCCCGTTCCCGGACGATGACGTCCTTATCCAGGATCACGTGGTCCAGCTTCACGTCCTGGTAGATCTCCACTCCCTGCATGACGACGCAGTTCCGGACCACGGCGCCCTTCTCCACCCGGACGCCCCGGGAAAGGACGCAGTTCTCCACACTGCCCTCTATCCAGCAGCCGTCGGAGATGAGGGAATTTTTCACCTGACAGCCGTCTACATATTGAGACGGCACGCTGTCCTTTACCTTGGTGTATACCGGCTCGGCGAAGGCCTTTTCCCGGAAGTCCGGCTTCAGGAAGTTCATGTTGGCCTGCATGTAGCCGGCGACGCTGGTGATCTCCAGCAGATAGCCTTTGTATTCGTAACCTAAGATGCGCAGGCTGGGAGCCAGCCGCTGCAGGATGTCTTTATGGAAATCGTAACGGCCGTAGGCCATGGCGTCGGCCACCAGCCCTTCCAGCAGGGATTTCCTCAGCACGAACACCCCGGTGCCCCAGGCCGCTTCCCGGGGCTTCATGTCGTCGTTGTTGAAGCTGAGATCGTAGAGCCGCTCGTCCTCTCCCATGCGGTAGACCGCCACGCCCAGAGGCACCGTATGGTGGCCGTTGAGCTGGCGGGTGTAGACGGCGGTGATGTCCGCCCCCCGCTCTATGTGAGCCTTCACCAGCCCTTCCAGGTCCATATTGTAGAGGATGCTGCTGCCGGACATGACCACGTAGTCCTCCATGGAGCGGCGGAAGCTGTGCAGGTTGGCGGCCAGGGCTTCTATGGTCCCCCGGTACATGCCGTGGCTCTCCCCGTCTCTCTCCGTCCTGCCAAAAGGCGTCAGCAGCCGCAGCCCGCCCCGCTTCCGGTTCAGGTCCCATTCCTCTCCCGAGCCCAGGTGGTCCAGCAGGGAATGATAGCGGCTCCGGGCAATGACGGACACATCGGTGATGCCATGATTGACAAAATTGCTCAGCACGAAGTCTATGATGCGGTACTTCCCCGCCAGGGGGACGGAGGCCAGAGTCCGGAAGGCAGTCAGCTCCCGGAGGTTCTCCCGGTCCGAGTATGCGAATATGATCCCCAGAACGTTCATGCTTACACCTCCTCCTTTACGTCTTCCGTTACCATGATCCCCGCCGGCACTGCGGCGCCGGCTCCTATGGTAAGGCCCTCTCCCAGAACGGCGATGGGCGGATGGGCTGCCTCAGCCGGGGTTTCCGTCCCGCCCAGGACCGCTTCCCGGCACACCCGGGCGTTGTTGGCTACCATGGCGTATTCCACCCTGGCTTCTTCCTCTACCACAGCCCCGGGCATGAGGATGGAATTCCGCACCACTGCGCCCTTTTCCACCGTCACGGACGGGAAGATGATGCTGTGCTCCACCCGGCCTTCTATATGGCAGCCCTCGGAAATGCTGGAATCCGCCAGGACCGCTTCCTCCCCTATGAACTGAGGCGGCTGCAGGGCATTGCGGGAGTAGATCTTCCAGGGGGGATCGTTCAGGTTCAGGGACACCTGGGGGTCCAGCAGGTCCATATTGGCCTCCCACAGGGAATCTATGGTCCCTACGTCCCGCCAGTAGCCCTTGAACTCATAGGCGAACATCCGGGCCCCCGCCGCCAGCATGGCCGGCAGCACGTTTTTGCCGAAATCGTTTTCCGAAGCCGGGTCCGCCTCGTCTTTTATGAGGAATTCCCGCAGCTTATCCCAGGTGAAGATGTAGACCCCCATGGACGCCAGATCGCTTTTGGGCGCCGGCGGCTTTTCCTCAAACTCATAGATGCGGAGATCCTCCCGGACATTGAGGACGCCGAAGCGGCCGGCCTCCTCCAGAGGGACCCGGATGGCGGCGATGGAGCAGTCCGCTTGCTTTGCTATGTGGTCGTCCAGCATCATATCGTAATTCATCTTGTAGATGTGATCCCCGGAAAGGATCAGCACGTATTCCGGATCATACAGTTCTATAAAGCGGAGGTTCTGATAGATGGCGTTGGCCGTCCCTTTATACCATTCCCCGGATTTCCCCTTCACATACGGGGGCAGGATAAAGACCCCGCCCCAGAGCCGGTCCAGGTCCCAGGGCATGCCCGCCCCGATATAGGCGTTCAGCTCCAGGGGCTGATACTGGGTCAGGACCCCTATGGTATCTATGCCCGAGTTGGAGCAGTTGGACAGGGGGAAATCTATGATCCTGTACTTTCCTCCAAAAGGCACCGCCGGCTTGGCCACGCTGTTGGTCAGCACTCCCAGCCGGCTTCCCTGCCCGCCGGCCAGGAGCATCGCTATCATTTTTTTCTTCTTTACATAAGACATGTTCATCGCCTCCTTGTCAACCGTTGCTGACGATAAGAGCTGAGAGCGGCGGCAGGTCCACCGCTATGGAATAAGGGCAGCCATGGACCGGGGTTTTCCGGGCCCTGACCTTTATCTTATGGGCGCTGCCGCCCCCGTAGACCACATCGTCGGAATTCAGGACCGCCGTATAGACCCCCGGAGCGGGGACCCCCGCCCGGTACTCCTTCCAGGGAGCGCTGGCGAAGTTGCACAGCACCGTCAGGTCCCGTCCCCTCTCTCCCATGCGCCGGAAGGCGTAGACATTCCGGTTTCCGTCGTTGGCGTCCAGCCAGACAAAGCCTCCCCAATCCTGCTCCCGGCTCCAGAGAGCGGGCTCTTCCCGATAAAGGTGATTCAGGTCCCGGACGTAATCCCGGAGCTTCCTGTGCATATCGTACCCCAGGAGGCTCCAGTCCAGCTCCTTCTGATAGTCCCATTCGGAAAACTGCCCCAGCTCTCCCCCCATAAAGAGCAGCTTCTTCCCGGGATGGGTCGTCATGAAGGCGTAATAGGCCCGGAGCTGAGCGAACTTCTCTTCGTAATCCCCCGGCATCTTTCCCAGGAGAGAGCCTTTTCCGTGGACCACTTCATCGTGAGACAGGGGAAGGATGTAATTCTCCGCATAGGCATAGGTGAGGGCAAAGGTCATCTGCGAATGCTTTCCCCGCCGGAACAGGGGATCCGTCTTCATATAGTCCAGGCTGTCGTTCATCCAGCCCATGTTCCATTTGAAGCCGAAGCCCAGGCCGCCGGCGTCCACGGGATGGGTCACCATGGGCCAGGCCGTGGATTCCTCCGCCGCCATAAGGACGTTGGGCCAGGCGGCAAAGACCGCTTTGTTCAGCTCCTGAAGGAAGGACACGGCCTCCAGATTCTCTTTCCCGCCCCGGGCATTCCTCTGCCACTGGCCTTCCTTCCGGTTGTAATCCAGATAAAGCATGGAAGCCACGGCGTCCACCCGCAGGCCGTCTATGTGGTACTTTTCCAGCCAGTACATGGCGTTGGAGATGAGGAAGCTGCGGACCTCCCCCCGGCCCCAGTCGAAAACCGAGGTGCCCCATTCCAGATGCTCCCCTTTCTGCGGGTCTGCGTACTCGTAGCAGGGCTCTCCGTCGAAGCGGGCCAGCCCGTCTCCGTCCTTGGGGAAATGGCCCGGCACCCAGTCCAGGATCACCCCCAGGCCCGCCTGATGGCAGGCGTCCACAAAGGCCATGAAGCCTGCGGGAGTGCCGAAACGGGAAGTTGGCGCATAGTAGCCGGTGACCTGGTAGCCCCAGGAGCCGTCGAAGGGATATTCGGTGACCGGCATCAGCTCTATATGGGTATAGCCCATGTCCTTTACATAAGGGACCAGCTCCTCCGCCAGCTTTTCGTAGCTGTAAAAATTCCCGTCGGGGTAACGCCGCCAGGAGCCCGGCTGCACCTCGTAAATGTTCACCGGCTCATTGTAAAGCGGTTTTTGACGCCGTTCCTCCATCCACGCCCCGTCTCCCCAGGTATGGCAGTCTTCCAGCTCAAAGAGCTTGGAGGCGGTGGCGGGCCTGGTTTCCATGTGGTAGCAATAGGGGTCCGCCTTGGTGCGCTTATTGCCCGTCCTGCTCTCTATCACATATTTATATTCCTGGAATGCCCGGGCCCCCGGCACAAAGCATTCCCAGACGCCCTGGGCCGTGAGCTTCTCCATGGGCAGGCTCTCCGGATCCCAGCCGTTAAAGGCCCCTGTCACCGCCACAGACCTGGCGTGAGGGGCCCAGACCCGGAACACAAAGCCCTCCTGCCCGCCCCGGACCGCCCTGTGGGCGCCCATAAGCTCATAGGTGCGGAAATTGGTTCCCTGATGAAACAAGTAGACCGGAAACTCCAGGGCTTTGTCCATGCCGCTCACCTCCGGCGCTCCGCCGGCCTTTCCTCTTTCTGTCCGTCGGCCTGCCCCGCTGCCGGGCCAATGCCCTGCCGCAGATCTTCGGCCTGTAAAGCCCTGCCGCCATCTCTGACCTGCGGGATTTTACTATTTATATTATATCCCAGACCGGAAGAAAAAGGAAGCCTTTTTGGGCGCAAGGCTTCCTTCGAAAACGGAGTTGGTTACTTTTCAAGGGGCGCCAGGGGGGCGGTTTGCCGGGCCTCCGCAGGACCAGCTAAGAAT
>JAUNBO010000115.1 GCA_030527065.1 Bacillota bacterium
GTTTTCGGACGAATTGTGGTGGAGAATAGGGGGATCGAACCCCTGACCTCGTGATTGCGAACCACGCGCTCTCCCAGCTGAGCTAATTCCCCGTATAAGGCAAAGCCGCCGGGGCTTTGCCCGCCGCAACTGCGGTCGTGTTCAAAAAAATGGTGGGGACAACGGGACTCGAACCTGTGACCTCATGCTTGTGACGCATGCGCTCTAACCAGCTGAGCTATGCCCCCACGGACGCCGCCCGGGCGGCGTAAAAACCACCATCAGCGTGCCATAAAACTATACCACGGCCCCGGTGGAAATGCAAGATTTTTTTAAAAAAGTCCTTTTCATTAAAACTCTGCGGACTTGGGCGTCCGGGGGAAGGGCTGCACGTCCCGGATGTTGCTCATGCCTGTCATATACATGAGAATGCGGTCGAAGCCCAGCCCGTAGCCGGAATGCTTCACGCCTCCGTAACGGCGCAGGTTCAGGTACCACCAATAATCCTCTTCCCTCAGCCCCATTTCCCGGATCCGGCTCAGGAGCATATCGTGGCGCTCTTCCCTCTGGCTGCCGCCGATGATCTCTCCCACCCCGGGGACCAGCAGATCCATGGCCGCCACCGTCTTTCCGTCGTCGTTGAGCCTCATATAAAAGGCCTTTATGTCCTTGGGGTAATCCGTCACGAAGACCGGCTTCCGGAAAATTTCCTCCGTGATGTACCGCTCGTGCTCCGTTTGCAGATCCACGCCCCAGGATACGGGGTATTGGAAGTCCTTCCCCGATTTCAACAGCAGTTCCACAGCCTCGGTATAGCTGATGCAGTGAAACTCAGAAGAGAGGATGTTATCCAGCCGGGCCAGAAGCCCTTTGTCTATGAATTCGTTGAAAAAGGCCATTTCCTGCGGGGCATTGTCCAGAACATAGCCGATGATGTATTTGATCATTTCCTCGGCAATACGCATGTTTTCCTGCAGGTCTGCAAAGGCCATCTCCGGCTCTATCATCCAGAACTCGGAGGCATGGCGGGCGGTGTTGGAGTTTTCCGCCCGGAAGGCGGGGCCAAAGGTATAAACGTTGCGGAAAGCCAGGGCGAAAATCTCCGCCTCCAGCTGGCCGCTGACGGTAAGGTTGGTCTCCTTGCCGAAGAAATCCTGGCTCAGGTCTATTTTGCCTTCCGGCGTCCGGGGCGGCTCCTCCATATCCAGGGTGGTGACCCGGAACATCTCCCCGGCCCCTTCGCAGTCGCTTCCGGTGATCATGGGCGTATGCACATAGATATAATCCCGCTCCTGGAAGAATTTATGGATGGCGTAGGCCGCCAGGGAGCGGACCCGGAACACCGCCGAAAAGGTGTTGCTCCTGGGCCGCAGATAAGCGATCTCCCGGAGGAATTCCAGGCTGTGCCGTTTCTTTTGCAGGGGATAATCTCCATCGCAGCCCGCCTCCACCACGATCTCCGCAGCATGAAGTTCAAAGGGCTGTTTGGCCTCCGGGGTCAGCTTCAGCACTCCCCGGACCGAAAGCCCCGCCGAGATAGGTATCCTGGCGGCCTTTGCATAATCCGCCACCTTCTCTTCCTCATAGACCACCTGCATGGATCTGAAGCAGCTGCCGTCGTTCAGCTCTATAAAGCCAAATTTGTTGGAGCTTCGGTTAGACCGCACCCAGCCTTCTATAAGGATTTCCTTTCCCGCATAAGCGGCGGGCTCTTCATATATTTTTTTGATCAGGACGCTATCCATACTTTCACCTCAAAATTGTTTTCAATGAACATTATTATAGTGTACCCACATTGCTTTTTCAAGTCCTTTCTGCATATCCAAAAAGCGGCTTGCCCCGCCGCTGCGGGGGCGGTATAATAAAGATGTCCCAGTGGGCTTACGGCTTTTCAGTGCCGCTCCGGGGGGAGAAAGGAGAAGCGCCATGAAACTGATCACGGCCATAGTCAATAAGAAGGACGCTGCCGGCGTCTGCGGAGCCTTGCGCAAAGAAAAATTCTTCTTCACCAAGCTTTCCACCTCCGGCGGTTTCCTGGGTGAGGGAAATACCACCCTCCTCATCGGCGTGGAAGACGAACAGGTAAAAGGCGTTCTGGAGGTCATCCGCCTGCACTGCCAGAAGAGAATGGAGCCCATGCCGGCCATAATGGGTGCGGAGGCAGGCTACCCCGCTTTCAATTACACCGCCGCTCAGGTGCTGGTGGGCGGCGCCACCGTATTCGTTACGAACATAGAGCATTTTGAGAAGTTTTAGCCTGCGGGGAAAGGAGGCGATATCGTCTCCCTGTGCAGACTCCGACAAAAATTAAAAAATCACACGACGATTTGCAAGGGAATATTGCGCTGAGCTGTAGAAGGTAATGTAATGGTTAAATTAACTTTTATGCTCCGTTTTGCTTTCCCTCTAAAAGCTCCCTTATCTCCGGCTCACTCCACATGTCGCTTGGCACAATATCTAGCTGGCCTCTTTTTTTTACAGCTATCCTTGTTAATTCAGCACTGTTATCAAACAAATAAAACGTGTCTGATAGTTGATATATCTCCGGGATAAGTCTGATACATTTAAAATATCGCTCGATCACTTTATCAGCTGGGACACCATGCCCTCCGCTTTCCATTCTGGAAACAACTCTATACACATTAATATTAGGATCTCTTGTCAGCACATATACGCACCGTATAAAGTATCCCTTTTCTTTTGCTCTGTTTAACAAATCTATCTTTCGTCTTGTTGATAATACTGTTTCAAAGGTAAAATCACGTCTTGATTCCAACTCACCTTCTCTCATTTCATCAGCAATTTCAGCAGCCTCCAAGTCGGAACATCCCTTTTCCTTCTTTATATCATCTGCATTCACATACTTACCAACAATGCGCGCTTCCCGTGTGATCGAAGATTTTCCACTGCCGTTGGGACCCGCAAAAACAATTATCTCCGGCTTCTTTTCAGTACGCATATTTCTTTTCTCCATTTGGATAAAGAAAATACGGCTTCTTTAATTCAGAATCATATTTAACCACAGGATTACCAGCATCTAATGTTTCTTGTATTGACTTTTCCACACCTTTACGAAATAATTTTTCCATTTCAATATCTTCTGCGTCAATCAGGCTATGCGTTTTTTCCATGAAGGTACTCCTTTCGCATCCATGATAAAGGACATATTCTTAAACGATTTTCTTAACCGAATTGCTTATAATATTGTTCAACTGACAGTATGTGTCAATTATGCATTCTCTGTTACCGTTAAAAGAACACTCGTAATTTTTTTTATGTAAATACTCCAGGATCTGAGTACAGTTAACCAATTGATTTTACCTCTTCGCTCCTGATTCCCATAGGATGACCGTAGCCTAAAGCAACAGGGTTACGCACACTTGACGCTCTTTATCCTGTCATTAGTTGGGTAAATTGTGATAAATCAATGATAATCTTCTATCAATTTTTCAAAAGCCACAATACCCATAGCCTTTTGAGAAGTTTTAGCCTGCGGGGCTTTTACCGTTCGTCCGCAAAAACATTCGAGCAAAGCCCCGCAAATATTTGCTGATATCCACCCTTGCAGACTTTTCAATCTATGGGTTTCATCGTGGGGAACAGGATGATGTCCCGGATGCTGGGGGCGTCGGTGACCAGCATGATGACCCGGTCTATCCCTATGCCCAGGCCTCCGGTGGGAGGCAGCCCCACTTCCAGGGCGTTGACGAAATCCTCGTCCATGGGATGGGCCTCTTCGTCCCCCCCCTCCAGCTGCGCCTGCTGGTCCTTGAAGCGGTTGTACTGGTCTATGGGGTCGTTGAGCTCGGAGAAGGCGTTGGCGATCTCCCAGCCGTTGAGGTACGCCTCGAAGCGCCGGGTGATGCGGGGATCCTCCGGGTCCCGCTTGGAAAGGGGCGAAACCTCTACGGGATGGCCTATCACAAAGACCGGGCCGTCCAGATAACCGGGCACATCCTCGCAATACTCGTCAAACATCTCCGCAATGAGCAGGCCCCGGCTCATGCCCTTCACCTGGTCCTTGTCCATGCCGTAGGCGATGGCCGCCGCCCGGGCTTCCTCGTCTGTTTCTATGGCGTCAAAATCCACGCCGGTGATTTCCTTTACGGCGTCCTGCATCTTCAGCTTCCGCCAGGGAGGAGTCAGGTCGAATTCCTTGCCCTGGTAGTTGATCACCATGCTGCCCGTAGCCGCCAGGGCCGCCCTGGACACCACCTGCTCCGTCACTTCTATGACGTTCTCCATGTTGGCGTAAGCCATATAGCATTCCATGGACGTGAATTCCGGGTTGTGATTCCGGTCCATGCCCTCGTTGCGGAACATTTTGCCCATTTCATAGACCCGGTCCAGCCCGCCTACGATGAGGCGCTTCAGATAGAGCTCGTTGGAGATCCGCAGTTTCATGTCCAGATCCAGCGTGTTGTGGTGGGTTTCAAAGGGCCGGGCGTTGGCGCCGCCGGCAATGGTGGTGAGGATGGGGGTATCCACTTCCAGATAGCCGAAATCCTCCTCCAGCACTCTTTTGATCTCGTGAATGATCTTTGACCGCATGTAAAAGGTCTTACGCACTTCTTCATTGATGATCAGGTCCACATACCGCTGGCGATACCGGAGGTCCTGGTCCTTCAGGCCGCTCCACTTGTCCGGGAGGGGCTGGAGGGATTTGGAGAGGAGCTTCAGCTCCTTCACCTTTATGGAAATCTCCCCGTGACGGGTACGGAATACGTCTCCCACTGCGCCTATGATGTCCCCGATGTCGTAAGTGAGGAACCACTGGTACTCTTCGTCGCCGATGGCGTCCTGACGGACATAGCACTGGATGCGGCCGAGCTTGTCCTGAATATCTATGAAAGAAGCCTTCCCCATCTGGCGTTTGGCCATGATGCGCCCCGCCACAGAGACCTCCTTGCCCTCCATCTCTTCAAAATGCTCTTTGATGTTCTGGCTGTGGTGGCTGACGTCCCAGGTCTCCGTCAGGAACGGGTCTCTTCCCGCCGCCTGGAGCCGGGCCAGCTTTTCCCTGCGGATGCGGCGCTGCTCGCTGAGGTCGGCTTCCGTTTCCTGCTGTGTTGCGTTGAGGTTCTTTTCTTCCGTAGTCATTTTCCAACTCTCCGTTCTGTTTCTTCCCCGATGGCTGTTATCTGTCGATTCCCATGATCTTATATTCCACTATGCCGTCCGGCGCATGGACTTCCACTGTCTCTCCCTTTTTCCTGCCCATCAGGGCCTGCCCCACCAGAGAATGGGTGGACAGCTTGCCTTCAAAGGGATCCGCTTCCGTGGGGCCTACGATGGCGTATTCCACCACCTCGTTGTCCTTCATATTTTTGATCTTCACTTTCAGGCCCACGCCGACCCGGTCTCCCACCAGATCTGCATCCTCTATGATTTTGGCGCTCCGCAGCATGTTCTCCAGCTTGGAGATCCGGGCTTCCAGCTCCGCCTGCTCGTTTTTGGCGGAGTCGTACTCCGAGTTTTCGGAGATGTCCCCATAAGAAATGGCCTCTTTGATCCTTTCTGCCACTTCCGCCCGCCGGACCGCCACCAGTTCTTCGTGCTCCGCTACGATCTTATCATATCCTTCTCTTGTTAATAAAACCTCTTCTGTCATCCCTTTTCTCCTTTTCCCGCCGGCCTTCGGGCCCGGGCTCCGGGCCCCGTTCGGACGCTCCGGCGGTTCTTCTTCTATTATCTTTCCGGTCTCCTGCAGTCTCTCCCGGCTGTCCAACATAGCTTATGCGGAACATGCGTCCGCATGCGCTGTATTATATCCAAATTTCCTTGAAAAGTCAATCAAAATCGCCATTTTGTGCAGAAAATTGGTATGGAGGGTTACTATTTATAGGGCGCCAGGGGGGCGGTTTGCCGGGCCTCCGCAGGACCAGC
>JAUNBO010000116.1 GCA_030527065.1 Bacillota bacterium
AAAAGCTGTAGCTCGAAAAACGGGCAAGCATAGCCATCCCCCAACAGGCCCCGGTTTACAGCTCCCTTCACTGTCATGCGATTCATATTCTCAGCCTGCCGCATAAATCATATCACACCTGCCGGCCAAAAGAAAACCACAAAAGAATCACCGGCCCTTTCCATATTTTTCATAAAATCCACACACAGCTCTGCTACCATGCAGATGTGCAATAAACGGAAACCGCAGCGACGGTATCGCTTAAAGGAGCCGGTGAAGGGAGGAGTCAGTAAATGGAAGGCGAAAGTGCGATCAAAAGGGGTTTTATGAGAATAAGAAAGTCCGGCGGCCAGGGGGGCCGCCGGACGGGGCCGGTGTGGAAAAAATGGAGCAGAAAGAAAAAGATCGCCGCCCTGGTGGCCATGGTCCTGCTAATTGCCCTGGCGGCATGGCTGGTCCTGGGCCCCCTGACGGGAGGCACGGCGGCAGCCACGGAATACATGGAATATACGGTGAGCAGGGGAGACGTTTCCGTCAGCATCAGCGGCACCGGCACGGTATCCCCCATCAATTCCTATGAAGTGGTGTCCACCGTGGCGGGAGAGGTCCTGACGGACACCTTTGAAGAGGGAGACAGCGTGACAGAGGGAGACGTGCTTTATACCATCGATTCCTCAGACATGGAAGACACCATAGCCAAGGCCAACATTTCCTACGAGCGCTCCCTCATGACCTATGAGGACAGCCAGAAAGCGTACACGGGCCTGACGGTCACCGCCACCGGCAGCGGAAAGGTGGCCCAGGTCTACGTCAGCAAGGGAGACAGCGTCCAGAGCGGCACCCAGATCGCCCAGATCGTGGACGACAGCTATATGACCGCCACCGTGGCCTTCAGCGAAACCGACGCAGCGTCCCTTTATGTGGGGCAGAGCATCACTGCAGTGGTGGAGAACACCTTTGAAACCATCAGCGGTACCATCACATCCATCGGAAACGGCACCCGGGTGGCCGAGGGGTATATGACGGTCCGGGACGTGGAGGTGCGCATCGCCAATCCCGGTTATCTCAGCGAGGGGACCTATGTTTCCGTCACCGCCGGCGACGCCTCCTGCCAGGAGACCGCCCCCCTGGAATACAACAGCTCCAGGACGGTAAAGGCGGAGGCCTCCGGCACGGTTTCCAAAATCGTGGCCAGCGCCGGGACCACCGTCAGCATCGGGGACACCCTTGTCATTTTAGAAAACGAGGACGCCGCAGACAGCCTGAGGAGCAGCCAACTCACCATGCAGGAAGCGGAGATGACTTACCAGAACACCCAGGAGCAGCTGGACGATTACACCATCACCGCCCCCATCTCCGGCTCCATCATCTCCAAGAGCGTCAAGGCCGGCGACACCATCGATTCCGGCAACACCCAGACCACCATGGCCACCATCGCAGACATGAGCCAGTTCACCTTCACCATCAACGTGGACGAACTGGACATTTCCCAGATGGAGGTGGGGCAGAAGGTCCTCATCACGGCAGACGCCCTGTCCGATGTAGTGATAGAAGGAGAGGTGTCCGCCATCAGCATCAGCGGGACCTATTCCAACGGCGTCACCAATTACCCGGTGAAGATCGTCTTTGAGCCCGTGGACGGGCTGCTTCCGGGCATGAACGTGTCGGCGGAGATCGTGGTGGATTCCGCCGAAGACGTGCTGCTCATCCCCAGCACGGCGGTGAACCGGGGGAACACGGTGCTCATGGCCGACGGCGAGGAGCGGGCGGTGAGCCTGGGCCTCAGCGACGCCAGCAACATCGAAGTCACCGAGGGCCTGGAAGAAGGCGAGGTGATACAGGTCCCCGTGAGCATAGGAAGCGACGACAGCAGCGTTACGGAAGAAATGGGCGGCATGATGATGATGGACGGCGGCAGTATGCCATCCGGAGATATGCCATCCGGCGGAAGCATGCCCTCCGGGGGAGGAGGTGCACCCGGTGGATTCTAAGGAAATGAGAAAAAGCGGCAGCACGATGGCTTTCCCGGCAGGACGGGGAGAGGAAGCTCCCCTGGTCCGCCTGGAGAACATCTATAAGATATACACCATGGGGGATACAGAGGTGAGGGCCCTGGACGGGGTCAGCCTGGATATCTACGAGAAAGAGATGGTGGCCATAGTGGGCCAGTCCGGCTCCGGGAAATCCACCTGCATGAACATCATCGGCTGTCTGGATATCCCCACCTCCGGGACCTACCGCCTGAAGGGAGAGGACGTGAGCCACATGAGCGACGACCAGCAGGCGGACATCCGCAACAAGACCCTGGGCTTCGTCTTTCAGCAGTACAATCTGATCCCCAAGCTCTCCGTCCTGGAAAATGTGGAGCTGCCCTTGATATATAAAGGGGTGTCGGAGAAGGAGCGGCGGCGGGCGGCCCTGGAGGTGCTGGAACGGGTGGGCATTGCCGATAAGCGGAACAACATGCCCGGACAGCTTTCCGGCGGTCAGCAGCAGCGGGTCTCCATCGCCAGGGCCCTGGCGGGGAATCCCTCGGTGATCCTGGCCGACGAGCCCACCGGCGCCCTGGATTCCCATACGGGGCAGGAGGTGCTGGATTTTCTTGAAAAGCTCAACCGGGAGGGGAATACCGTCATCCTCATCACCCACGATATGGGAGTGGCTGGTAGGGCCCGCCGGATCGTGCGCATTGCCGACGGCAGGATCGTGGAAGACTCTTTAACGGAAAGGGCGGGTTAGCATGAACATCAAGCAGTCCTTCCGCATGGCGCTGAAAAGCATTCAAAGCAGCAAGATGCGGGCCTTCCTCACCATGCTGGGCATCATCATAGGCGTGGCCTCCGTCATCGTGCTGGTGAGTCTCATGAACGGCGTCACCTCCGACATCACCTCCCGCTTTGAGAGCATGGGCACCAACACCCTGACGGTGAACGTCATGGGACGGGGCAGCAGCCGCTCCTTCTCCGAGGAGCAGATGGAGGCGGTGATCACGGAAAACGAAAGCCTGTACAGCGGCTATAGCCCCACCGTCAGCGCCTCTGTAACGGCCAAGGTGGACAGCAGCTCCGTCACCAGCTCCGTCACCGGGGTCAACGAGATGTACCAGGAGCTTCAGAGCCTGGAGCTCTCCTCCGGGCGCTTTGTCAGCTACATCGACTGCGAGCGGCGGCACCAGGTCTGCGTGGTGGGCTCCTATCTGGTGCAGGAGCTTTTCGGCGGCCAGGACCCGGTGGGAGAGACCATCAAGCTGGACAGCTACAATTTTACCATAGTGGGAGTCCTGGAGGAGACGGCGGATTCGGAGGAGAACTCCGAGGACCACGTCATCTATATGCCCTATTCCACCGCCATGAAGATCTCCGGCACAGGCACCCTTTCCTCTTATATGGTGTCTCTGGCGGACCGGGACCAGGTGGACCTGGGAGTGGCCACTCTGGAAAACGCCATGTATCAGGTCTTCGGCGACGAGGACGCCTACAACGTCACAAGCATGTCCGCCATGATAGAGTCCCTCAGTGAAATGACGGATATGATGACCTCGGTCCTGGTGGGCATCGCCAGCATATCCCTTCTGGTAGGGGGCATAGGAATTATGAACATCATGCTGGTCTCCGTGACGGAGCGGATCCGGGAGATCGGCATACGGAAGGCCGTGGGAGCCCGCAGGCGGGCCATTCTGAGCCAGTTCCTCATAGAGGCGGGCACCACCAGCTCTCTGGGGGGCGTCATGGGAATCCTTCTGGGTCTTCTGATGGCGGAAGCGGCGGGGGTGATTCTGGGAATGGCCGTGGTTCCCACCATAGGCTCCATTCTCCTGGCCTTCGGCGTGTCCGTGGGGATAGGCGTCATCTTCGGATATTTTCCCGCAAAGAAAGCGGCGGGGCTGCGGCCCATAGAGGCTTTGCGGCATGAATAGCAAAAAGGAAAGGAAGGCAAACAATATGGATCGTATGTCAGTAAGAAAAACAGGAAGGAAAAGGGGAAGGCGGCTTCTGGCCGCAGTCTTGACAGTGGCCCTGCTTTTTACCGGAAGCGCGGCGGGAAGCTTTGCTGCGGACAGCAGCACCGACAGCGCCGTGTCCATGCTGGCGGCCATGGGAGTGATCTCGGCGGACAGCAGCGGCAGCTACGACCTCAACAGCAATGTCACCCGGGCGGCCTGGGCAAAGATGCTGGTAATGGCCTCGCCCTACAAGGACCAGGTGGCTGCGGGGGCGTATTCTGCGCCCTTCAAGGATGTGGCCGCCACTCACTGGGCCGCCGCCTACATCAAGGTGGCGGTGAGCAACGGCCTCATGTCCGGCTACAGCGACGGCAGCTTCCGCCCCGACTCCACGGTGACTCTGGCCCAGGCGGTGAACAGCGTCCTGCTGCTGCTGGGCTACACCCAGTCGGATTTCCAGGGGGCCTTCCCCTATGCCCAGATGAACATCTACAACAGCATAGGCCTGTCCCAGAACATTGCCGTCAGCACCCACTCCTCCTCCATCACCCGGGGAGACGCAGCGGACCTTCTGTACAACGCCTTGGGGACCAACGTAAAGGACGGCAGTCAGAAATATGCCGCCACTCTCGGTTACTCCGTCAACAGCAGCGGTCAGGTGGACTATGCCGGGATCATTTCTTCCAATATGTACGGCCCTTACACCGTAAGCTCCGCCTCCGACTGGGCCTCGCTCCTGGGGGTGGACACCGCCTCCGTCACCGTGTACAAAAATGGAAGCCAGGTCACAGCCGCCGACATCAGCGCCTATGACATCCTGTATTATTCCGCAGACAAGAGCACGGTATGGGCTTACAACAGCAGGGCCACGGGGATCTATGAAAGCGCCTCCCCCAGCCAGGATGCGGCGACCTCCGTTACGGTCTCCGGCACCGTCTATGAGCTGGAGTCCACGGCGGCCTTCACAGCCCTTTCCTCCGGCGGCACATTGAAAATCGGTGATGCGGTGACTCTGCTCCTGGGCAAGGACGGGGGCGTGGCAGATGCGGTGGCGGCTGCGGACATCGATGACGTCACGGTGCTCTACGTCACCCAGTCCGGCAGCAAATCCTACGAGGACGCCAACGGCAACGCCTACACCTCCCGGTACATCGCCGGCGTCACCGCCGACGGCAGGGAACTGGAATATCCGGTCACCGTCACCTGGATCTCGGAAGGAGATACGGTGAAGCTCAGCTTCAGCAGCGGTTCCATGCGGGTCAGCCGGGCCGGCAGCAGCAGCGTCTACGGCGAAGTGGACGCAGACGATATGACCATAGGGAGCAAGACTGTGGCGGACAGCGTGAAAATCATAGATACCTATGCAGGTTCCTACGTACAGACAGGCATGAGCCGCCTGGACGGCCTCACCCTCAGCAGTGACAGCGTGCTGTACTGCGATATGGAAAACGGGAAGATCACCCGGCTGTTCCTGAACAACGTCACCGGCGACGCCATGGATTACGGCGTTGTCCTCTCCGCCGTCTCCAACAGCAGCAGCAGCGGCTCCAGCGGCAGCTACAGCTACGACCTGGACGGGACCACCCATAATCTGAATTTCTCCGATAAGGCTCTCAGCAACGTCAGCAAGGGGCCTGCGGCCATCTATACCAGCGGAGGGGAGACCCGGCTGAAAAACCTGCCTTCTCTCAGCAAGATCACCGACGTCACCAGCTCTTATGTGGTGGCCGGCGGCAACAGATATTACTACGCCGCCGAGGTGAAGGTCTATGAGAAGACCAGCAGCTCCTACCGCCTGTCCACCGTGGCTGACGCGGTGGCGGCTGCGGAGGAAGGGGGGTCCCTGTCGTTCTACTATGATTTTGACAAGACTGCTGCCAAGGGAGCCCGGGTCCGGGTCATCATCATTAACTGAAAAATTTTCCTCCTTTTGATG
>JAUNBO010000117.1 GCA_030527065.1 Bacillota bacterium
CTTAAATTCTTAGCTGGTCCTGCGGAGGCCCGGCAAACCGCCCCCCTGGCGCCCCCTTGGATAGTAACGAACTCAAACAGAAAAGGGCGGGAAACAGCAAGATTTGCCGGAGCAATCTTTTCCCCGGCCCGCCGACGTTTTTCGTCTTCCTTTAATTTCCGCCTATTTTTTCATTGATGCAGGGACAGCGTTCCCCGCTCTCCAGGATGCCGGTATCCCTGCAAAGGGGGCAGGTGTACCAGACGTCGGTATAGTCCTTCCGGTAGCCCTTTCCTTCCAGCAGGCTTTCCCGCTCCTTCAGCAGGGCCTCGCTCCCGGTCTTCAGCTCCCGTATCCTGCCCCGGCTGCCGTACTCCCCGGACACCATCTGCCGGGAGATCTCCAGGGCGCTCCGCCGCATTTCTTCATCTATTTCCCGGATGCGGGGCAGCAGGCGGTAGATCTCTTCCTTCCGCCGCCGGGCGTCCTCTTCGTTCCTGGACCGGTCCTCTTCATAGGAGCCCAGGGCCCGCTGCAAGGCGGCTCCCGAAGGAGAAGCCGCTCCGTCTCCTTCCTTCTTCTCTTTGTGCCAGGAGCCCAGCACGCCGTTGACGTATTTGATGTTGGGATTGGAGATGCCGCTGGTCTTCCTGCAGGCGTCCAGGACCTGCTCCATGCTGAACTCCATCTGGTCGAACCAGAGGTCCATCAGCCGCTTTTCCTCTTCCGTCGGGTTCCGCATCAGGCCCAGAGCCTTCAATATCCGCCGGTACATCAGCTGCCGGCTGTCGTTCTCCTGTAAAAATTCTTCTATCTTCTCCTTGGTGGCCAGACCCCGGGAGGCCCAGTCCCGCAGCACCGTCTCCACATATTTGTGACGGCTGTTTCCCCGCCGCTCTGCGCAATACGAAAAAGCGTACACCACGGCCTCCGGCGTCAGCTTGTAATCCCGGATCCAGCCAAGTATGTCCTCCATCTCCGTCCCGGCCAGGAGCCGGCCCGCCGCCTGCTCTATCTCTCCGTACATGTCCCGGAGGGCCTTATCGTCCATCATGGACGGAAGCTCCCCGCCTTTTTCCTTTTTGGCCTGTCCCTTCTTGCCGTTTTTCCCGTAAAGCTGTTCCTTCAGATTCAAGAACTCCACCTTGTAGCGGTAAGGATCCTCCGGGGAAAGCAAATGCTTTTTGATGACCCCCGCCTCTTCCCAATAGGACCAGGCCTTCAGCACGTCTTCCGGGGAAAGGCCCAATTCTCTGGCGATGGCTTCATTGGAAATGGGGACCTGAAGCTCCGTATACATAAGGGCCAGCAGGTATGTCTTGACGAAATCGCCGGGAGCGCCGGCCATGTATTCGTTGATAAAAACATTCTCCACATGGGTGTTGTGGAGATAATAGGCTCTGATCTTCTCTTTCTTGAAGTCCATAGGGCAGTTTCTCCGTTGCCGGTCCTTTAAGGCTTGGCGCTTCTGACGCTGTCGGCGAATTTTGTGAATCGCTCCATCCAGGTCAGCTCTATTTTCCCCACAGGTCCGTTTCTGTGCTTTGCTATATTGATCTCGCAGATGTTGGGTTTTTCCGTATTTTCATTGTAATAGAAGTCTCTGTACAGGAACATGACGATGTCTGCGTCCTGCTCTATGGAGCCGGATTCCCGCAGGTCCGAAAGGATGGGCCTGTGGTCCGCCCGCTGCTCCGGCGCCCGGGAAAGCTGGGACAGGACCACGACGGGGCAGCTCAGCTCCCGGGCCAGCTGCTTCAGGTAGCGGCACATGGTGGTGACCTCCTGCTGGCGGCTGTCGCTTCTTCCCTCAAAGGCCATCAGCTGCAGATAGTCTATCACCACCATATCCAGCCCTCTTTCCGCCTTCAGCCGCCGGCACTTGTTCTTGATTTCCATGACGGTGACGCCGGGGGTATCGTCTATGTAGATCTCCGCCCGGTAAAGCCGGTCCAGGGAAGTCATGATCTTGTCCCAGTCGTTCCGGTCCACGTCTCCCCGTTTCAGCTTCTCCGCCTCCACTTTGGCGTCGGTGGCCAGGAGCCTTTGCCCCAGCTGCTCCTTGGACATTTCCAGGCTGAAGATGAGGACCCGGGCCCCGCCTTTCAGTGCGGCGTTCTGGGCGATGTTCAGGGCGAAAGCCGTTTTGCCCATACTGGGCCGGGCCGCCACTATGACCAGGTCCGAGCGCTGAAGGCCGGAGGTCATGCGGTCCAGGTCTATAAACCCGGTGGTGATGCCGGTAAGCCCCCCGTCCTGCCGGGCGGCTTCGTCTATCTGGTCCAGGTTCCGGTACAGCACATCCTTCAAGGGCTCAAAATCCCGGGTCTGCCGGGTCTGGGCGATCTCAAAGATGTTTTTCTCGGCAAATTCCAGGACCTCGCCGGAATCCATTTTTTCCTGATATCCCTTTTCAATGATGTCCGAAGCGGCGCCGATGAGCCGCCGCAGCACCGCTTTCTCGTTGACGATCTTGGCGTATTGCAGAGCGTTGGCCGTGGAAGGGATCTCGCTGGCCAGCATGGCCACGTAAGCCCTGCCTCCCACCATATCCAGGGTCTTCCGCTTTTTCAGCTCCTCGCAGACCGTCAGCGTATCCACGGGCTCGTTCTTCTGATACAGGGCCAGGACGGCTTCAAAGATTTCCTTGTGGATATCGCTGTAAAAATCCCTGGCCTTCAGTACGTCCAGGACCTCCAGAAGGATCTCTTTGTCTAAAAGAGCGGCTCCCAGCACGGATTTTTCTGCATCATTGTTGTGAGGAGGGATCCTCTCCATCTGTCCGTTCACTTCACACGACCTTCCCTTTTCCCCGGCAGAGACTCCTTGAAAGCCCGCCTTTATCCTTCCACCACTACCTTCAGTCTGGCGGCGACGTCCTGATACAGCTTGATCTCCACCGTGTGCTCTCCCACGGTTTTGATGGGGGCGTCCATGGCGAATTTCTTCTTGTCTATCTCCACGCCGTACTTCTTCATCACGGCCTCTGCAATGTCCTTGGAGGTGATGGAGCCGAAGAGCTTGCCGCCTTCTCCGCATTTCCCCGTCAGATGTACTTCCATGGCGGAAATGGCCTTTTCCAGTTCCCTGGCGGACTCCATATCCTGCTGGCGCCTGGCCAGATACTGGGCCTTTTTATATTCCAGATCCCGGAGATTGGCCTCTGTGGCCTCTTTGGCCCAGCCCTTGGGGATCAGCAGGTTCCGGGCGTAGCCGTCGCTGACCTTCACCACTTCTCCTGCCTTCCCGCTGCCCTTTACATCCTGCAATAATATCACGTTCATGCTATTTCTCCTTTACAATTCACTGGCCAGGGCCCGCAGCTTTTCCAGCACTTCTTCCAGGGGAAGCTCCACCTGGGCTCCCGCCGTGGTCATGTGGCCGCCGCCGCCCAGTTTTTCCATGGTGGTCTGCACGTTCACCTGCCCCAGAGAGCGGGCGCTGACCACCACGATCCCTTTTTCGTTCTTCCCCGCCACAAAGCTGGCCCGCACTCCTCTGATGTTCAGCAGCTCATCGGCGGCCTGGGAGGCCAGAAGCTGCATTTCTTTCGCCATGCCGTCGAAGGAAGACAGGGCCACACCGTTGGGAAGGAGCTCCGCCCGGCGCACCACGTCTGTCCGCTTCTGGAAGGAATCCATATCCACCTGGAGCAGGTGCCTGACGTTGGTGGTATCGGCGCCCATGCGCTTGAGCCAGGAGGCGGCGTCGAAGGTCCGGCCGCCGGATTTGATGGAAAAGGCCTTGGTATCTATATAGATCCCCGCCAAAAGGGCCTCTGCCTCCAGCTTTTCCAGAGGCCGCTTGCTGTCGCCGACGTATTGCATGATCTCCACCACCAGCTCCGCCGTGGAAGAGGCGTAGGATTCCATATATGTCAGCGTGGCGTGGTCTATGCAGTCCTCCGCCCGGCGGTGGTGGTCCAGCAGGACGATCTTGTCTGTCATGTGCAAGAGCTCTTTGCACTCCACCAGGGCGGGACGGTGTACGTCCACCACCACCAGCAGCGTGCCCTGGTCCACCAATTGCTTTGCCTCTTCGGAATTGACGAAACGGTACTGCCCCGTGCTGACGGCGGCAGGATAAAATTCCTCCAGGGCCTTGCCATACTCGTTGATCACTATGGCGGCTTCTTTGTTCCGGTTCCGGGCGATGCGGTAAATCCCCAGGGCCGAGCCGAAGCAATCCAGGTCCGGCATCCGATGGCCCATCACCAGCACTCCGGTGGATTGGTCTATCAGCTGGCGAAGGGCGTGGGCCATGATCCTGGATTTCCCCTTGTTCCGTTTTTCCACGGACTGGAGCTTTCCTCCGTAATAGTCTATCCTGTCCTCGGATTTTACCACAGCCTGGTCCCCGCCCCGGCCCAGGGCCAGCTCCAGCGCCGCCATGGCGTATTGCTCCAGCTCCATAAGGCTCTTGCTCCCCGTGCCTATCCCGATGGACAGAGAGGTGGGGAAGTCCGCATCGGTCTCTATCGCCCGGATCTCGTCCAATATGGGGAACTTGCCGTTGACCAGACGGGAAAGGAAGCGTTTCTCCAGGACGGCAAAATACTGGTTGCTTCTGGACCTCACCACAGAGGCCTCGTTCCTGGCCGCCCACTGGCGGATCTCCTTCTCTATCTGAGACATGATGACGCCCTTCTTTTCATCAGGGGCGCTGGCCAGCAGCTCATCGTAATTGTCTACATTGATATAAACGCAGCAGGGCTGTTCTTCTTCATACAGGAGCTCCAGATCGCTGAGCTCCGTCACGTCCATCCAATAGAGCATGTGGGTGCCCTGCTCCCGGCTGTCCAGGGGCGCCAGCACCACATCGTAGGTCCGGTCGTTCCGGTTCACCCGCAGGAGCTTTTCTTCTTTTTCTATCTCCGCAAAGTCCGAGACCTTCAAGCCCGCCACCTGCATCAGCGTGGAGCTGAACATCTCCGCTTTTTCAAAGATGGCTCCGAATTTATCGTTGAACCACAGAATGTTGTCGTGAGAGTCCACCATGCACAGGGGCAGGGGGTTCCGGGCGATGAACCGGCGTATCACCTGGTCCATCTGTCCCGCCACGGCCTCCGTATAGTCCGCCAGGTCTTTGGATTTCTGGGCGCTGAGCTTTTGCAGCACGATAAACAAAGCCAGAGTGATCAGTGCAGCGGCGATTCCCACAAAAAGATTATAGTACAGAAGAACTGCGCTGAATATGGCCAGAACGATGCAACTGATTTTCAGATAGGGATCAAAAAGGCTTTTTAAAATCTTGTTTCCCATCTTGTTTTCCTTCATTACCGGCCTGCTGCACCTCTTGTAGGGGACGCCGCAAAGCCCTTTCGGGATACCGCAAAGCCCTTTCGGGAATGCCGGGAGATTCTTCCGGGAGACGCCACCCCTTAGCGGGGGCGCCGGGAAATTCCTTCTGGAAATACCGCTCCCCTTGCAGGGAGCGGGCCGCCGCCGTTTTTCCCGGGAGCGGCGCCGGTGTAAGCCGGGAAATTATTATACCATACCAATATATCGATTTAAACAAAAAAAGAGTTTCTGCCGGGAACAAAAACTCTTTCCTTTTTATTGTTCCGCCATCAGTCTGCCGTATACGGCAGCAGGGCTACTATGCGGGCCCGTTTGATGGCCGTGGTCAGCTCCCGCTGATGGATGGCGCAGGTGCCGGTGATCCGCTTGGGCAGGATCTTGCCTCTTTCCGTCACATACTTGCGCAGCTTTTCCACGTCCTTGTAATCTATGGTCTCCGTCTTATCTGCGCAGAACTGGCAAACCTTTTTCCTGCGGATGCCGCCGCGCCTTTTATTCATCTCTGCCATTTTTCATTCCT
>JAUNBO010000118.1 GCA_030527065.1 Bacillota bacterium
TCGTCTCGCCTTAAATTCTTAGCTGGTCCTGCGGAGGTCCGGCAAACCGTCCCCCTGGCGCCCCTTGAATAGTAATGTTTAAAAAAGAAATTGAAGGATTAAAAGTAAAAAAAAGGATATTCTATTGACGGCGGCATTCCCCATAGTGTATAATGAAGTCCCCCGGCCGGAGGGACATCCGGCAAAAGAGGGGATGCGTAAGGAAGGAAGGGCAGGCATGAAAAAACTTTACTATATCAACGACCTGAGGACGGAAGACGAGCTTCAGGATTTTTTCCTGATAAAGACCATAGCCATAAAGCTGGGCTCCAACAAGAAGCAATATCTGGACCTGCTGCTGGCAGACTGCACCGGGGAGATCACCGCAAAAAAATGGGACATATCCGATGAGGAGCTTCCCTCCCTCAATGAGATAAAAGGAGGGGACATCGTAAAGGTAAAGGCCCAGGTCACCGAATGGAACGGGCTGCGCCAGCTCCGCATCCAGCGGATCCGGAAAGCGGCGGATACAGACGAGCTGGAAATGGCGGATTACATCAAGGCGGCCCCGGAGAAGCCGGAGGATATGTTCGGCTACATAGAGCAGACCGCCAACGGCATGAAGGATCAGGAGCTGAAAAACCTCTGCATGGCCGTTCTGGAGGAAAAGCGGGAAAAGCTCATGTATTATCCCGCCGCAATGAAGAACCACCATGCGGAGCTGGGGGGCCTGCTCTACCATACCAAGCGGATGCTGGAGCTGGGCCGCAAGGTCTGCGAGATCTATAAAAATCTCAACAGGGACCTGGTGCTGGCGGGAGTGATCCTCCACGATATGGAAAAGGTGAACGAGATCGAGTCCAACGAGCTGGGGGTATCCACCGGGTATTCCTTCGAAGGCCAGCTTCTGGGCCATCTGATCCAGGGCATAAAAAATATAGAGCGCGTGGGAACGGAGCAGGGCATGGACCGGGAAAAGCTCATAATGGTGGAGCATATGATATTGTCCCATCACTACGAGCCGGAATTCGGCAGCCCCAAACGCCCCCTGTTCCCGGAGGCGGAGATCCTTCACTATCTGGACATGATAGACGCCAGGATGTACGATATGGAAGATGTCCTGAAGTCCACGGACCGGGGGGAATTCTCGGATAAGGTATGGACTCTGGACAACCGCAGGCTGTACAGGCCCCGGGAGGAAAAGCCCCATGAATAAACAGTTTCCGGAAGCAGAAGAACGCCTGGAAGAGCTGCGGGAGGCGGGGCTTCTGGGGCCCTATGACCGCCCCGGGGCCCTGGAAAAGCGGCTGATTTCCGCCGGCGAGGCCCCGGAAACGGTCTTCCGCCAGGAGCCTCTGTGGCTGCTGCGGGGGCTGCGCCTGGCGGCGGAGCTGGAATTCGACCTGGATATGGACAGCCTGGAAGCCATGCGGGACAACGCCGGCCTGCTGGCGGAGCTTACGGCGGCGGAGCTGCGGAAGGAATTTGAAGGGCTGATTTCCGCCCCGGCGGCGGGCCGGGGCCTGCGGATGGCAGCGGCGGCGGCGGTCATGCCCTTTATTGCGGGAGAGGCCTGGCCGCCGAAAAAGAAACAGGACAACGGAGACATAGAGGGGCTGGCGGAGGGGATCCATCTCTGCAGGCCGGAGCCCCTGCTGCGCATGGGCCTGTTTCTTTTGTGCTTCCCCCGGGAAGAGGGCGCCGCCATCATCTCCCGGCTGAACTATCAGGGGGAGGAAAAGAGGAAGCTCCGGGCCGCCGTTCTCCTGCTCTCCACCTTTCACTTTACGGAAACAAAGTACGACATCAAGCGCTTCATCCTGAACTATGGGATAGAGGTCTATGAATACCTGACGGCTTTGGCGGTGCAGCAGCGGAAGGTCTACGATCTGCCGGAATTCCGCACCCGGAGCCGTCACTATGTGATGGAAGAGATCAAGCAATACAAAGAAGCGGTTTTCCTGGAGGACCTGGCCGTAACGGAGGAGGACCTGCGGATCAGCGGCGTCGCCGACGGAGAGGCCGCCGTGGAAATACGGAAGATGCTCCTGGACATCGTCCATAAGTATCCCCGCCGCAACACCAGGGAGCAGCTTCTGAAAGAGGCTGCGGAGCTGAAAAACCCTCTGAAAGCCAAGACCCGCAACATTCGCTGGATCAAATAGGGCGGGCCGCCGCCCGGGGCAGGCAGCATGGAAGAAATCAAGAAAGGCGTCATCGCCGAGATCATATACCACAACCAGGAAAACGGCTACACCATAGCCGTGGTGGAAAACCAGGAGGAGCAGGAGCAATTCACCGCCGTGGGCCATCTGCCTTCGGCGGCCCGGGGCCGGCTCTTTTCTTTCACGGGCCGGTGGAAGACCCATCCGTCTTATGGAGAGCAGTTCGCTTTTTCGTCTTATGAAGAGGAGCTTCCCGGAACGGCGGAGGACATGGAAACCTTTCTGGCCTCCGGGCTGCTGAAGGGCATCGGGAAAAAGACTGCGGCGGCCATTGTGGCCCGCTTCGGGCAGGACACCTTGAAGGTGATAGAGGAAGAGCCGGAGCGGCTGACAGAGGTCCCGGGCATAGGAGCGGTGAAGGCCGCTTCCGTGGCGGAATCCTTTCAGGCCCACCGGGAGCTGGCTTCCATCACTCTCTATTTACAGCAGTTCGGCGTCAGCGCCGGCTACGCCGTCAAGCTGTATAAGGCTTACGGAGCGGACACCATACAAATCATAGAAGAAGACCCCTACCGCCTCATAGACGACGTTTTCGGCATCGGCTTCCGCAAGGCGGACCAGATCGCAGAAAAGCTGGGGGTGCCCAGAGATGCGCCTCAGCGCCTGCGAAGCGCCGCCCTTTTCGCCCTCTGGTACTATGTGGGAGAAGGCCACACCTTCGTGCCCCGGACGGAGCTCTGTGAAAAGACGGCGGAGCTGCTGGAGCAGAGCAGCTCTCAGGTGGAGGAGATCTTAGCGGAAATGGCGTTCCGGGGCGAGGTCTGCATGGAGAACCTGGAGGGCCGTCCCGTGGTTTTCCTGCCGCCCTATTACTGGGCGGAGCAGCGGTGCTGCGCCAAGCTCCTGTCCCTGGAAAAAGCGGCCATGAAGCCCGTCAGCAGCGATTTGGACGCCCTTCTGCGGGCTGCGGAGGGCCGCGGCGGCGCCAGGCTTTCGGAAAACCAGAAGGACGCCGTCAAAGCCTCTCTGGCCCACGGCGTTTCGGTGATCACCGGCGGGCCCGGCACGGGAAAGACCACCATCATCACCGCCATCCTGCACATTCTGGAGCACAGCGGCCAGAAAGCCGTCATTGCCGCTCCCACGGGGCGGGCCGCCAAGCGCATCGCGGAAACCACCGGTTACGCAGCCTCCACCATACACCGGCTTTTGGAATACAGCTTTTCCGAGGATGAGTCGGAGCTCCGCTTCGGCAAAAACGAGGAATCGCCTTTGGAGTGCGACGCCGTCATCATAGACGAAGCCTCCATGATAGACATCCTGCTCATGAACGGCCTTCTGTCCGCCATCTCTCCGGGGACCCGCCTCATCCTGGTGGGGGATGCGGACCAGCTGCCCTCCGTGGGGCCGGGAAATGTGCTCCGGGACATCATCGCCAGCGAGGTGATCCACTCGGTGAAGCTGACGGAGATCTTCCGGCAGGCCCGGGAGAGCCTCATCGTGGTCAACGCCCACAAGATCAACCGGGGCGAATGCCCGGACTGGAATCAGAAGGACAAGGACTTTTTCTTCCTTCGAAGGAAGGGAGAAAAGGAAATGCTGCTGACCATAAAAGACCTTTGCACCCGGAGGCTGCCGGGCTTTCAGGGCGACAAGGACCCCATAAGGGACGTGCAGGTGCTGACCCCGGTGAGGAAGGGGCTTCTGGGCTGCATCAACCTGAACCAGGAGCTCCAGGCCGTCCTGAACCCGCCCTCGGAAAGCCGCCGGGAGCGCCGCTTCGGCGAGCGCATCTTCCGGGAGGGGGACAAGGTGATGCAGATCCGGAACAACTACGAGCTGGAGTGGAAGCGGCTGGACGATTTCACCGACGGCCGGGGCGTGTTCAACGGCGACGTGGGGCTGGTGGAGGCCATAGACCCGGAGTTCAACGAGATGACGGTGGTCTACGACGACTGCAAATATGTGAAGTACGAGTTCGCCCAGCTGGACGAGCTGGAGCTGGCCTATGCCGTAACGGTGCATAAGAGCCAGGGCAGCGAATTTCCCGTCATGGTGATGCCCGTTTCCTGGTTCCCTCCCATGCTGGCCACCCGGAACCTGTTCTATACGGCGGTGACCAGGGCCCGGGAGCTGGTGGTGCTGGTGGGCTCCCCGGACAAAATGCAGGCCATGATAGACAACAACCGCACGGTGGAGCGCTATTCGGGCCTCCGGGAGCGCCTCCGCCGCACTCTGGAGGCGTGGGAATGAAGAAAGGGCCGGGGGAAGCCGGGAAGGTCCGCCGGGAACAATGGGGCCGGCTGCGCCGCCGGGGATCGGAGGCGGGGAAGGAACTGAAGGAAGGCCTGTTGGAGCTCCTCTATCCTTCCAACATCTACTGCATCTGCTGCGGCGCTTCCATAGACGACGGGCAGCCCTATTCTCTCTGCGGGGAATGCATGGAGAACATCCACTGGGCGGCGGACCGGGTCTGCCGGGGCTGCGGACGCATCCTCACGCCCCACAGGACGGGAGAGCTCTGCGGCGTCTGCCGGGAGAGGCGTTTTTCCTTTGAAAGGGGATTTTCCTGTGTGCAGTATGGTATAATAGAAAAGGAGATGCTGTACCGGTTCAAGTACCGGGAGCAGGCCTATTACGGGGAAAAGCTGGCCCAGCTGATGTACGAAAGGCTGTGGCCGGAGGAGCCGGGGCCCGTGGCGGCGGTCCCGGTGCCCATGAGCCCCCGGAGGGAGCGGCAGCGGGGATATAACCAGGCGGCTCTGCTGGCAAAGGGGGTGGCGGCGCGGCTGGGCTCCCCCTTTTACGGGGACCTGCTGGTGCGGCGGAGGGAAACGGCCCCCATGAACCGGCTGGGAAGGACGGACCGGGCGGAAAACGTGGCGGACGTCTTTGCCCTGAAGAGGGGCGGGGCGGAGCTCATAAAAGGGAAGAGGATATTGCTGGTAGACGACATCCTGACCACGGGGAGCACGGCGGAGGCCTGCTCCCGGGCATTGCTGGCAGAAGGGGCCGGAAGCGTCTGGCTTCTCACCTTCGCCGCCGTGCCGGACTGGTCGGATGCCGGAGTCTCTCAGGTCTGTGGTTGAAAGTCCATGCCAGATGCGGGCGAAAGGACCCACGTAAACCGGACTGCAAGGCAGCGGCGAGCATGGCGCATTTTAGAGGTAAGTCCCGGATCCTTCCGGGCAGGTGTGGGGGCAAAGACCAGGTCAGCTGAGAGACTCCGGGATCCGACCGGCGGAAGAAAAACTATCCACAGGCGGGGCGCAGAAGAAGGATGTCGGAAGCCGCCGAAAGGAGCGAATAAATATTCAACTCAAAGAGCGCAGAAAAACCAACGGCGGGAAGGGGTTTCGCAAAGAAGCACCGATGAAAGATGAATAAACATTCACAGAAAAATGTCCACATGACAAACTGTGGTTTTCCAATTATACACAGACTTATCCACAGTTTCAACAGAAACAACGAAGCTGCGAAAAATGTCGAAAAAATGGGAATCCGGACCTGAGCAAAAAAACAAGGGGGACTTTCCCGCCGGGGTTTGCTGAATAATATTTCATGCGCCGCGTGAGAAAAGTTACTTCTCAAGGGGGTGCGAGGGGGACGGTTTGCCGGGCCTCCG
>JAUNBO010000119.1 GCA_030527065.1 Bacillota bacterium
TAGATCCTGGCCGCCTTCATAAGAGAATCTATGGAAATGTATTCGTTTTTCTGGTGCTGCACCTCCGGCTCCCCGGGGAAGGTGACGCCGAAGGCCACGGCGTTGGGCACTGCCCGGGCATAGGTGCCGCCGCCGATGATCTGGGGGCGGGTTTCCAGGTCGCCGCTGTGCTTCCGGTAGACCTCCATCAGCGTGGTCACCAGGGGGGCGTCCTCCGGGATGAAGATGGGCGCTTTGTGGTCCAGCTTCACGATGCCGTAGTTGTACCGGTTCAAAACCGGCGTCATGGCGGCGTAGACCTCTTCCTCGCTGCTGGAAATGGGATAGCGGATGTTGACGGTGATGAGGCCGCTTTCCTCGTCCATCTGTATCTTTCCCACATTGAGGACCAGCTTCCCGGAGGGCCCGTCCTCCAGGCCGCAGCCCAGGGCGCTGCCGTCCAGGCAAAATCCCAGATGCCGGTTGTAAAAAGCCACGAAATCCTTGTGGTCCTCGTTGACAAACTCCAGCTCTCCCAGAAATTCCATGAGGACGGAGATGGCGTTGAGGCCTTTTTCCGGCGTAGCTCCGTGGGCAGAGATCCCCTGGGCTTCTATCTCCAGGCTTTTCCCCCGCCCCCGGGCGGCCAGCTGACGGCCCGTCCGCTGCTTATACGCTGCCAGCTTTTCCTTTATTCCTGCATAGAAAGAAGCTCCCTCGGGATGGCTGACCAGGGCCTTCGCCCAGTCCGCCGCCATGTTCGCGGCATTCCCCCCCTCTATGGAACGCAGGGCCAGCCCGTCCTTCCGGCCCCGGCTGAATTTCCCGGCGATCTCAAAGATCAGGATCCCCTTCTCCCCGTGAATGACGGGAAAATCGCCGTCTGGGGTGACGCTGAAATCCGGGGCTCCGGCCCGGTCCAGATAGTATTTCATGCCCTTCCAATGGGTCTCTTCGTCCAGCCCCAGGATCAGCCGCACCTCCCGGCCGGGAACGACGCCTTCGTCTTTCAGGGCCTTCATGGCATAGAAAGCCGCCGCCGCCGGGCCCTTATCGTCCTGAGCCCCCCGGCCATAGAGCCGGCCTTCCTCTGTGATCACCCCTTCAAAGGGCGGAAATTCCCAGCCGCTGCCGGCAGGCACCACGTCCAGATGGACCAGGATGCCCATGGAGCCCGGGCCCGTTCCGAAAGCCAGGTGGCCGCCGTAATGGTCTGCGTCGAAGATGGAAAAGCCCTCCTCCCGGCCCCGTTCCAGCATGTATTCATAGGCCCGCTGCACCTCCCGGCCAAAGGGGGCTCCTTCCTCCGCCTCCCCCTCTACGCTGGGGATGGCGATGAGCTCCCGAAGCATCTGCAGCATTTCCTCTTTATATGCCTCCAGGCGTTCCAGATATGACATGGTCCTATTTCCTCTCTTTCAGCCGAACAGCTTCAGGCCCTCTTCCCCGAAGAAGCAGGCGCCGGCAAAGCCGTCCCGCTCCAGAGCTGCCAGCTGCTTCCCTACCTTCTTTCCTTTGGCCACGGTGCAGACGTCG
Organism: Bacillota bacterium; assembly: GCA_030527065.1. Classification (GTDB taxonomy): domain Bacteria; phylum Bacillota; class Clostridia; order Peptostreptococcales; family Anaerovoracaceae; genus JAEELK01. The sequence continues at coordinate 1,516 of JAUNBO010000119.1, forward strand.
TAGCCCTCCGCCCGGAGAGCGTCGGCCCTGCGGATCACCTCCACGTAATCGTCCTCCTGGCCGTAGAGCAGGCCTATGCGCTTTCCTCCCGTTTCAAAAGCCAGCTCTGGGCTGTTCAGCAAAATCTCCGAAATGCGCTCAAAGCCGATGGAGAAGCCCACCGCCGGAATGTCCTCGCCCAGAAAAGCGCCTATCATCTTGTCGTACCGGCCGCCGCCGGCCACGGAACCGGCAAAGCCGGCGCAGCTGATCTCAAAAATGGTGCCGGTGTAATAGCCCATCCCCCGCACCAGGGCTTTGTCGTACTCTATGTTGTATTTCCCTTCCGCCAGAGCTTCCACGCTGGCCACCACCCGTCGCAGCTGGGCCACCACATCCTTGTCTTCGCAATAGGCCTCGGCCTGGTCCAGGGTGGAAAGGCTGTCCTCCGCCAGGATCTCCATGAAGCGGTCGATGGCCGCCGGCGGGAAGGCTTTTTCTTCCAGCTCCGCCTTTACCCCCTCTGCGCCTATCTTGTCCAGCTTGTCAAAGGTGATGCAGACGCTGAGGACGTCCGCTTCGGCAAAGCCGGCGCTTTTGATGATATCGAAGAGGATCTGTCTGTCGTTGATGCGGACAGTGAAGTCCCGGAAGCCCAGGGCCTGCATGGCCTTGGCCGTGGTATGGATCAGCTCTATCTCCGCGTCCCGGGTGGGATCCCCGATGACGTCTATGTCGCACTGATAGAATTCCCGGAGCCTGCCCTTCTGGGGCCGCTCCGCCCGGAACACCTCCCCTATCTGTATCACCTTGAAGGGGGTGCGGAGCTCGTTCCGGTTGTTGGCGTAATACCTGCTCAGGGGCAGGGTGAGATCGAAGCGCAGGCCCATATCCGCCAGATCGTTTTCCTTCAGGCCTTCTTTGCCCAGCTCCAGCTTTTGTCCCCTCTTCAATATCTTGAAGATCATGTTCAGGTTTTCTCCGCCGTCGCTTTTGTCCAGGCGTTCTATGTCCTCCAGCATGGGGGTGTGGATGCGCTGGTAACCGTTATTGACGTAGGTTTTCAGGATGATGGACTGCATGGCGTCCCGGACCCGCATCTCTGCGGGAAGAAAATCTCTGGTGCCCCTGACGGGGTTTGCGCTCAAGGCCATATGACGTTCCTCTCTTTCCGCCGGTCTCTCTTCCGGCTTCTCGTTGCTCAGGGTTCCACCGCCGAAGCGGTTCAATATGCGATCCTGCTTTCCCAGTAGAGCGCCACCGCGTCCGCCAGGGATTGCCGGGCTCTGGCCAGATGGCCGGAGGCCTGCAGGGCAGGGTTGTTTTCCATATCGCCGTCCAGAGGGATCAGGGTATAGGTCAGCTTCCCTCCGGAGGAATAGCGGTCCAGCCACAGGGGCTGCACGTTCCAGGTGACGGAGGTCACTTCCCCCGTGCTTTCCAGGATCTCCAGATCCACTCCCGCTATGATGGCGTTTTCCGTGTAGCGGTTGTCCAGGGTTTCCGCCCGCTGGTTGGAGATGAAATTGCCCATGGAGTAGAAGACCGGGATTTTCTTTCCCTGGGAATTGGTCAGGGTTTCCGCCTCCTGTATCACATGGGGATGTGAGCCGAAAATGACGTCGGGCCCCATTTCCGCCAGCTGTCCTGCGATCTGCTTCTGCCAGGTGTTGGCGGAGTTCTGGTACTCCTCTCCCCAGTGGAAATAAAGGACGATGAGCTGGGCCCCCTCGGCCCGGGCGGCGTCTATGTTGCTCTTCACTTCCTGAAGGTCCTGGTCCAGGTATTCATAGGCAAAGCTGTTGACCAGGGGAAGGGCTGTTTCCGGGATGTAGGAGCCGTTGATGGTCCGGCGGCCGTTGACGGGCTGGGTCTCATAGGTGTAAGCCACCACCCCTATCTTTATGCCCTTCACTTCTGTGACGGTGTAGTTCTTCTCTCCCTCCAGGCAGGTCCCCGCCGTCTCAAAGCCCTGCTCCCGCAGGACCTGCAGGGTGCGCTCCAGCCCCGCCTTCCCCTTGTCCAGACAGTGGTTGTTGGCGGTGACGGCAAAGTTGAAGCCTGCCGCCGCCAGGTCTCTGGCCAGGGCGTCCGGGGCGTTGAAGGAGGGATAGCCGGTGGGAGTGCCGCCGGCAAAGGTGGTTTCCACGTTGCAGATGGCCAGGTCCGCCGCCTTGATGTACTTCTCTGCATATTGAAAATTGTTGCTGAAATCGTAAGTACCGGTGGCGGCGTCATACTGGGCCTGTATCTGGCTCTGGTGGGCCATCACGTCTCCCACGCAGATGATGCGCAGGGCCACGGGGCTTTCCGCCGGTTCCGATCCCTGTTCCTGCTCCTGTTCCGCCACCGTCCCCGGCCCGGCGGCCTCGCCGCCGCCGTTTCCGCCGGCGCCAAGAAGCGGCGGGAGAAAGACAGCCCCCACCGCCAGCAACACCAGCAGAACGCTCAGAAGAATGATGTTCTTCTGCTTTTTTCTGCTTTCCCTGCGTTCCATCCTGTTTTCATATGAGACGGCCGCCCGGAGGCCGCCGTCACATCCTTCCCTTTGCATTTCCATCGCCAGGCTGCTACTGCACCGCCACTACTTCCTTTATCTCCGGATACTGCTCTCTGAGAATGCTTTCTATGCCGTTTTTAATGGTCATCTGGGCATGGGGACAGCCGTTGCAATGGCCCTGGAGCCTCACCTGCACCACCTTGTCCTCTGTGTAGGCCACGAATTCCACGTCGCCGCCGTCTCTCTGCAAATAGGGACGAACGCCCTCCAAAGCTTCTTTGATCTTGGCTTCCATTTTTTCTTCCTCCATTCTTTTTATCTCTTCCTCTTGAATTCTTCTCTCCGGTTTTCCGTCTCTATTCGCCGGTCTCCTCCGGAAGCTCTTCCGTTTCCGTGGGATCCGCCGTATCCTCAAATACATAGGCTCCCTCCCGGACGGTTTTTATCACTACGGTACGGACCGGGTCCCCGTTTTCGTCTAAGGTGATGCTCCCCGTGGCCCCTTCAAAGCCCTGGATGTTCATCAGGGCCCCAAGCAGGGTCTCTCCGTCGGAAGCTCCTCCGCTTTCCCGTATGGCCTGGACCACCAGCAGGTAGGCGTCGAAGCCCAGGGCCGCCGCTTCCTGCCCCGCCGTATCGTCTCCGTATTTTTCCCGGTAGGCATTTAAAAATACTTCCGCCATGCCGGTGGTGGCGGTTTCTGTATCGAAAAGGCTGGTGAACACGGCGCCTTCCGCCGCCTCTCCCGCCAGAGAGGCCAGATCCTCGTCCTCCCAGAGCCGGGTCCCCAGAAAGATGAGGGAGCTGCCCATTTCCCGGGCCTGGGCCATGATGATTGCTGCATCCTGGGCCTTTACGGGCATATAGACCAGTTCTATGCCGGAGGATTCAAAGATCTCCAGCTGCACGGTGAAATCCTCTGTACCGGCCTCGTACTCTGTTACCCTGTCCACCGCCTCTTCGTTTCCCGTCAGAAGGCTCAGCTCTTCCCGGAAGCTCTGGGCCATGGCCGCTCCGTAATCGTCCGCTTCCAGCTTCAGCACGGCGGCGTTTTCCAATCCCAGGTCCTGATAGACATATCTGGCTGCCGCTTCTCCCTGGAAGGAGTCCACAAAGCAGACCCGCAGGCTGTATTCGCTCCCCAGGGTGACCAGGGGGTTGGTGTTGGTGATGGCGACAGACGGTATTTTTGCCTCCTGGAAAATGTCTCTTCCCGCCAGGCTCAGCACGTTGCTGTAGCTCCCCAGGACCACCGACACTCCTTCTTCCACCAGGGCGTTGGCGGCCTTCTCCGCCATTTCCAGATCGGAGCGATTGTCCTCATAGACCAGGACCAGCTCTTTTCCAAGCACCGTGGGCCACAGCTCATGGGCCAGCTCTATGCCTCTGATCTCCCAGGCCGCCGCCTCTTCGTCGCTGCCGGACAGGGGCTCAAAGACGCCTATTTTTATGACGTTCTCCGCCTCTTCTTCTGCCGATATGCTGTCCACAAAAGCCTCATAGGTGGCGCAGCCGCCGCAGCTCAGGGCCAGCAGGGCCGCAAGCAGGGCTGTAAGCAAAAGGGAGGCGGGTCTTTTCCTGTGATATCTCGTTCTGCGATCCATACAGTATTTCCCTTCCTGACGCCCTTAATTATATCAATTATTTCAGAAAAGTAAACAAAAACCTGGCCCCGAACAGCCTGAATCCTCC